>MIDA01000069.1 GCA_001830045.1 Tenericutes bacterium RIFOXYA12_FULL_35_10
TCTTTTGTCTATAACGATTTTTGGATTGGAAAATAGAATTCCCTATTAAGTAAAAAAAGGATCTCATCAAAAGATGAAATCCTTTTTGCTTATTAATAATCTAATTCTTCCTCTTCAGCAAATGTATTTGAGCGATCGTAATCAAACATCGTTTCTCTTAAAATACCTGTACCTGCTGGAATGAGTCCGCCAATAATGACGTTTTCTTTCAAGCCATGGAGTTCATCGGTCTTACCTTTAATTGCTGCATCAGTCAAGATACGTGTTGTTTCCTGGAAGGATGCTGCTGATAAGAAGGAATCACTTCTTAAGCTTGCGCGTGTAATACCAAGAAGGATGGGTCTACCGACGGCTGGACGTTTAAACTGTGCAAAGACCTTACGGTTTTCGCGCTTAAACTCTGATACAGATACTTCAGTACCTGGAAGTAACTCTGTATCTCCTTCAGTAACCACAGTAATTCTTCTAAGCATTTGGCGAATAATGAGTTCAACGTGCTTATCGGAGATTTCTACCCCTTGAGCACGATAAACTTTTTGAACTTCTTCAAGAATGTAGAGTTCAGCTGCTTCAGCAGAAACGACTCTCAATAGTTCTTTCGGATTGATCGAACCTGGAGTTAATTTTTGACCTGCTTTCACAGATGCACCTTTTCTAACGAGTGCTTCGACGTTTGGATCAACGGTGTATTTATATTCTTTATCTGCGGCATCAACAAGCGTAATGATGGAAACACCACCACGTTGACGATCAATCGATTTAACTTTACCATCGACTTCAGCAATCACCGCTTTACCTTTTGGATTACGCGCTTCAAAAAGTTCTTGTATACGTGGAAGACCTTGTGTAATATCGGATGCAGATGCTACCCCTCCGGTATGGAAGGTTCTCATGGTAAGCTGTGTACCAGGTTCACCAATCGATTGTGCAGCGACAACACCAACTGCTTCCCCAACTTCCACACGGGTGTTGGTTGCAAGGTTTCTACCGTAGCACTTCGCACATACGCCATTTTCTGAATTACACGTTAAGTTTGAACGAATTTCAACTTCGTTGATATCCGCTTTAACAATAGATTGTCCAATTTCTTCAGTAATGAGTTCATTACGATGAACAAGCACTTGTTTGGTTTTTGGATGAATGACATCTTTCGATGCATAACGTCCAACGATACGGTCATAAATCGGAACGATTTCTTTCGTATCTTCTTTAATCGGTGTCATTAAGACTCCACGTTCTGTACCACAATCTTCATCGACAACGATCACATCTTGTGAAACATCAACTAGACGACGTGTTAAGTAACCTGATTCCGCAGTTTTTAACGCGGTATCGGTAGAACCTTTACGGGCACCATGGGTTGAAATAAAGAATTCAGATACTGTTAAACCTTCTCTAAAGGATGCTTTAACAGGAACTTCAATAATTTCCCCTTTAGGGTTATTCATCAGACCACGCATACCAGCAAGCTGAGCAAAGTTTGATGCGTTACCTCTCGCACCAGAGTCAGACATCATGTAAATGTTGTTATCCTTATCAAATTCTTCCATCAAGCCTTTTTGGATGTCATCACGTGCATCTTGCCATTCTTTAATGACTAAATCGCGACGTTCAGAATCGGTTAACCAACCTTGATCAAAGAGATCAGTGATTTCTTCAATGGATTGATTTGCTTTAGATAAACGTTCATCTTTTTTAGAGTATACGTTGATATCAGCAAACGATACGGTAATACCAGCAACCGTTGAATACTTGAACCCTAAATCTTTTAAGCGGTCAAGCATCTTCGATGTTTCAGAGATTTGTAATTCTTTAAAGACTTGCGCAATAATTTGTGATAAGAATTTCTTCTTGAAAGGTGATGGAACCGGAATGCTTGCTAATACATGCTTAGGGTTCACACCTTTTTGAATAAAGTATTTATCAGGTGTTTTTTGTTCAAGGTTTTCTAAAGAGGGTTCATTTAAATAAGGGAATGAAGGAGGTAAAATACGGTTGAAAATCAGTTTTCCTAAGGTTGTCACTAAGTATTTTGTCTTCTGTTCATCGGTAAAACGTTGATTGATTGATCTTGGATCAACAATAATACGTGTGTGTAATCCAACTTCATCATGTTGGTATGCAAGATAAGCTTCATCATAACTCATAAAGAAATGTCCTTCATGACGATTTTTATGGTTATGTTCAGTTTGTCTTTCAACTTGACGATAACCCGCAAATGTCTTATCTAATCTTTCTTCAATCGTTAAATAGTAGTTACCTAAAACCATGTCCTGGGATGGTGTAACAACGGGTTTACCATCTTTAGGGTTTAAGATGTTATTTGAAGCTAACATCAGAAGTCTAGCTTCTGCTTGAGCTTCGTTTGAAAGTGGTACGTGGACCGCCATTTGGTCACCGTCAAAGTCCGCGTTAAACGCAGGTGTAACGAGTGGGTGAAGACGAATCGCTTTACCATCAATCAGTTTAGGTTCAAATGCTTGGATCCCTAAGCGGTGAAGTGTGGGTGCGCGGTTTAAAAGAACTGGATGTTCTCTAACAACTTTTTCTAAAGCTGCATAAACATCATCGTCCATCTTATCGTATTTCGCATTCGCATTCTTCTTCGCGTTAGCATCATTGCCTTGAAGTTTTTGTAATTCTCTTAAGACGAATGGCTTAAATAAAATAATCGCCATTTCACGTGGAATACCACATTGATACATCTCTAAGTCTGGACCAACAATAATAACTGAACGTCCAGAGTAGTCAACACGCTTACCGAGTAGATTTTGTCTGAAACGACCTTGTTTACCGCGAAGCATATCAGATAATGATTTTAAGTGTCTGTTACGTTCAACCGCTGCTTTTTTACCACGTTTCGCATTATCGAATAAGGCATCAACAGCTTCTTGTAACATACGTTTTTCGTTCTTGGTAATCAGGCGTGGTGCATTTTGTTCTTTTTGTTTTTTCAAACGGTTGTTACGGTTTAAAATACGACGATATAAATCGTTTAAGTCCGTCGTCGCAAAACGTCCACCATCAAGCGCAACCATAGGTCTTAAATCAGGTGGAATGACGGGAATAACATCCATAACCATCCACTCTGGTTTATTATCAGAATTGTTGAATGCTTCAACAACTTCTAAACGCTTAATAATACGATCTCTTTTTTGTTTTGAACTTGTCTTTAATTTTCTTCTTAAAGACTTCACTTCTTTGTCTAAATCAAGTTCTTGTAACAATTTTTTAACAGCTTCAGCGCCTGTTAATGCGGTAAAACGATTACCGTATTCTTCAGATAAAGCTGAGAAATCTTGTTCCGTTAAAATTTGTTTTTTAGCTAAAGGAGCAGTTCCTGGATCTGTAACGATATATGCAGCATGATAAACCACTTCTTCTAATGCTTTTGCTTTAATTCCTAAAAGGATAGCTAAGCGTGAAGGTGAATTTTTTAAATACCATGTGTGAACAACTGGAGCTTCTAATTCGATATGCCCCATGCGTTCTCTTCTGACTTTCGATTCGGTAATTTCAATACCACACTTTTGACAGATTTGACCTTTGTTGCCTGATTGTTTTTTACCACAAGCACATTGGTAATCGCGTGTTGGTCCGAAAATACGTTCACAGAACAAACCACCTTCTTCAGGTTTAGATGTTCTATAGTTTATGGTTTCATGTGTTTTAACTTCACCATAAGACCATTGTCTAATTTCTTCAGGAGAAGCTAAACGGATCTTTAAATGACTAAATGTACGTGAACCATATCCTTTACGAATGGGTTGAATGTGACGATGAATACGTTCATCAAGATCGATTTCTGGAGCGATGACTTCTACTTCAACAACTTCTTCTTCAACCTCGTGATGCGCGTGTTCTTTTAAAGCATCAAAACCATAAAGTTCTAAAATTTGATTAATTTCTTGTCTTAAAATCGCATCTTCTTCAAATAAATGATAGAGTGTGTGGCGATCATATTCTAAGAATTCTTTTAAGTCTTGAATGTTAGCTTGTCTTAAAATAGAAACCGCTTCATCACTGATGTTTAAATTATCCAAAGATCTTGGTAATTGATATCTGCGTAAAATCGATTTAATTTCTTCAAAGCTTTGTCCAAGAAGCATGTTCAATTCTTTTAAATTGAAGGTGTTAAAGTCTTCAAGCTGATCAATACCCGAAAGTTTTAAAGCTTTTAGAGCTTCTTCAGATAGTTTCAAAGATTCGACATGTAGAGTTAATTTTTCTTTAGCCATTAACGAAACCCTCCTTTGAACTTGCTCGGACTATTGTCGACAAGTGATTTTTGAGCCTCATTTTCTCCGGTATTCGCATCGATTAATTCAACATATAAACCGAGTGCTTGTAGTTCTCTTGTGAGAACGCGGAAAGATTCAGGAATCGATGCAGGCGGAATAGGTTTATCGTGTGTAATCGCACTATAAACTTTATTTCTACCGAGCATATCATCTGACTTCACAGTGAGCATTTCCTGTAAGGTATGTGCTGCACCATATGCATAAAGTGCCCAAACTTCCATTTCCCCGAAACGCTGACCACCATTTTGTGCCTTACCACCCATCGGTTGTTGTGTAACGAGTGTGTATGGACCAACAGAGCGCGCATGGAGTTTATCGTCAACCATGTGAGATAGTTTAATCATGTACATGACACCGACTGAAATTCTGTTTTCATATGGTTGTCCTGTACGACCGTCGTAAAGCACAGTCTTTCCATCTGGATCAATACCAGATTCTGCTAAAATGGACTTTAAGTCATCGTCAGAAACACCATCGAATACGGGTGTAGCAACTTTAACGTTTAAGCGTTTCGCAGCAATACCTAAATGGATTTCCAAGATCTGACCGATGTTCATACGTGATGGAACCCCAAGTGGGTTTAACATGATGTCAACAGGTGTACCATCAGCCATGTATGGCATATCTTCTCTTGGTAAAATTTTTGAAATAACGCCTTTATTACCATGACGACCCGCCATCTTGTCACCTTCAGAAATCTTACGTTTCTTCGCAACATAGACACGAATCACTTCATTCACACCGCTTGGTAATTGATCGCCATTCTTCTTAGAAAAATATTGAATGGATTGAACAATACCACCGCCACCATGTGGCACACGGAGTGAAGAATCACGATATTCTCTTGATTTTTCACCGATAACTGCATGAATCAGTTTTTCAGATGGACTTGGTTCAAATACGCCTTTTGGAGTAATCTTACCCACAAGAATGTCATTTTCTTTCACTTCAGAACCTGGAATGATAATACCTCTTTCATCCAAATTCTTTAATGCTTCTTGACCAGCATTTGGAACTTCGCGTGTAATTTCTTCACGACCAGAACCTGTCTTAAGCTCACGTGTTTCAATTTCGTATTCATCGATATGAACCGATGTATACACGTCTTGTTTCACGAGATCTTCCGATAAAATGATGGCATCTTCATAGTTATAACCTTCCCATGTCATGAAGGCAACTGTAACGTTACGACCAAGCGCAAGTTCACCATTGCTGGTAGATGGACCATCAGCAAGCACATCGCCTGCATCAACCCATTCTCCCATCTTCACTAAAGGACGTTGTAAAATACATGTATCTTGGTTTGATCTAAAGAAACGAATAAGTTCATACGTTTCTGTTTGACCCATACCATAATCTTTTAAGGTTTTAGCTTGTTCATAAGTAAATTCTTTTTGTGAATCGTATAAAACGTTGTTACCTACATATAAGCTATGTTCTGGTTTCGCAGTAATCATAATCTTGCTTGCATCTGCAAAAGTAACATAACCTGTAACTTGAGAAACAATAACAGCACCTGAGTCTTTTGCTGCACGGTATTCAATACCTGTACCAACAATTGGAGATTCTGGTTGTAATAAAGGTACTGCTTGACGTTGCATGTTGGCACCCATGAGTGCACGTGATGCGTCATCGTGTTCAAGGAATGGAATCGTTGATGTCGCAACAGATACGATCTGTTTTGGTGAAACGTCCATATATGTAATTTCTTCTGGTTCGAACATCGAGGTTTCACCACGATGACGACCAATGACTCTTTCAGCAACGATCTGTCCTGATTCACTCAGTTCAGTAGCTGCTGAAGCGATAACTTCATCATATTCTTCATCTGCTGTTAAATAAGTAGATACATCAGTAACTAAATACTTACCATTAACGTGGTTAACTTTTAAGTATGGTGTTTGAATAAAGCCATATTGGTCAACTTTACCATATGTAGCAAGTGATGAAATAAGACCAATTGATGGACCTTCAGGTGTTTCAATTGGACAAATACGTCCGTAGTGCGAGTTATGAACGTCACGTACTTCAACGCCAGCGCGATCTCTTGCTAAACCACCTGTACCAAGCGCGGATACTCTACGTTTTTGTGTTAACTCAGCAAGTGGATTAATTTGATCCATGAACTGTGATAACTGTGAACTTCCGAAGAAGGTCTTAATAGCACCAGCAAGTGGTGTCATGTTAATGATATTGGAAGGTGTAGCATCGGCAAATGTTGTTGTAGACATCTTGTCTTTAATGTTCTTTTCAGCACGTGCTAAACCAATTCTAAATTGATTCTTTAAGAGTTCGCCAATAAGTCTTAAACGACGATTACCTAAATGGTCGATATCATCGATTTGTCCTAAACCATCATAGAGGTTTAAATAGTAACTCATCGATGCAACAATATCAGATAATGTGATATATTCTTTGGTTTCTCTTTGATCATTACCAATGACTTTCACTGGAACAATCTTTTCAGTTTCTTTATCTTTAACAGTGACTTCAATCATTTCGACAATAACGCCTTCGCGTTCTTTTTCTCTTTGATAGATATCACCAGATAAGAAGTACTTGATCACTTTTTCATCTAGAGATTGACGTGTTTTTCTTAAAACTGCAATCACTTCATCGGTTACTTCAGTATTCTTAGATACTAAAATTTCGCCTGTTCTTAAGTTGATGATGTTTTCTTTAGTATAAAGTGCATCACCACCATCAGGTAATCTTACTGCTAAAATTTCATCAGGTGTTTCATTTTGTAATGAATCTTCTTTTGAAATAATTTCAGTACGAAGTGCATGACGATTTTCTCTTAAGACTTGAATGATTTCACGTGTAATCTTTGTCTTTTCAGGAACAATCACTTCACCTGTTAAAGGATTAACGATATCAGTTGCTGTGTATTGACCTAAAATACGTGTTAAAACATCTAACTTTTTATTGAACTTATAACGTCCAACAGAAGCTAGATCATAACGTCTTCTTTCGAATAAACGCATTCTAATAAATTCTCTAGCAGCATCAGCAGGAACTTTTTCACCCTGTCTTAGCTTAGAGTATAAATCAACGATGGCTTCATCGCTGTTTTTTGTTTCATCTTTTTCAAAGGTTGCTTCTAAGTAAGCAGACTTTCCGAAAACTTCTAAAATGTCTTTCTTCTTACCTAAACCTAAAGCACGCATCATCGTTGTCATCGGTACTTTCTTTGAACGATCTAGTTTCGCATACATAATATTCTTCGAACCTAGTTCATATTCAATCCAAGCACCACGTGTTGGAATGACCTGTGCCATGTATTTCACCATGTTAAGCTTTTTATCAAGTTCACTGGTAAAATATGCGCCTGCAGAACGAATAATTTGTGAAACGACAACGCGTTCAGCACCGTTAATGACAAAAGTTCCCGATGGTGTCATGTAGGGAATTTCACACATTAAAACGATGTTTTCACGAACTTCGCCTGTCACAGCATTTTCAAGCTTTACGCGGGCTGAGAGTTGCTTAGCGTAATTGACATCTCTTAATTTAGATTGCTGTATATCGTATTTGGGTTCTGATAAAAAATGTTCCTCAAAATACAACTTTAAATCACCGTTATGTCCTTCAATCGGTGAAATATCAACTAACAGTTCTCTAATGCCTTCATCGATAAACCACTTAAATGATTTGGTTTGTATTTCGATGAGGTCTGGCAATTCAATGTCATAACGCATTTTTGAGTAATTTCTGCGCTCTGCCTTTTTGCCGTATTTGACGCTTCGATATCCCATAATCCACACTCCTATCGTCTTTGGAAATCGTGTTTTTATATATATAAAAATGAAAAGAAAACAACATTATGCATTTTACAATATTATCATATTGTGTATCAATAGTCAATCAAATTCAAACTTTTTGTGCTAAAAGGACCCAATAACCCGCACTTTTCTCAATAACTTCACAATGTTTGAAAAGCTCTAAGAGTTTGTTATAAGTCGATGGTGCTCCTTGCTTTTTTTGAATAACCACATATAAAAATCCGTTTGAATTAAGGTTTTCATAGGCTTCTTCATACAGTTTGAAAATCGTTTGTTTCCCCGCTCTAATTGGCGGATTTGTGACAACGACATCCGCTTTAACTTTGACATTTTCAAAGAGAAAACTGACGTTTGCTTCGACGTTTGACACATGATTTTCTTCCATGTTTTTTCTCGTTAAATGAACTGCTCTTTCATTCACATCAAACGCAAAAATATGTTTATCGGGGTATTTTTTAGCAAGATATATGCTGATTGGTCCATACCCCGATCCCATGTCAATAATCGTTTTTGATGATGCAGGAATATCCATAGATTCCAGTAATACTTTTGTACCGAAATCAAGACCTCCTTTGGAAAATACACCGCGATTGGTGTAGAGACGCAATGAAACATCCTTGATCTTTAGATCCAGGATATGTTCATCGTGAGCAAGCGATTCATCGTTTACATAATAGTGACTCATTGGTCCCCCTCATAACAGCGAAAAAACCCGAGAACAATTCTCAGGTTAAAAATTCGCTTCACCTAGAAGTTACTTAATTTCAACAGTTGCACCAGCATCTTGTAATTGTTGCTTGACTGCTTCTGCTTCTTCCTTCTTGATCTTTTCTTTGATGACTGCGTCAGCTGTTTCAGTTAAAGTCTTAGCATCTGCTAATCCTAAACCTGTTAATTCACGTACAACCTTAATAACGGCGATCTTGTTCGCACCAAAAGTCTTAAGGATAACGTTGAATTCTGTCTTTTCTTCGACAGCTGCTGCTGCAGATGCTGCTGGAGCTGCTGCTACTGCAGTTGGATCAATACCGAATTCTTCTTTTAAACCATCTACTAGATCTTTGATTTCTAATAAAGTCATTTCTTTTAAAGCTTCAATAAAAGCTGCTTTTGTGAGTTTTGCCATGTTAAATTTCCTCCTAAATTATTCTTGTGGATTGCTGATCATATTAAGACCAACAGCGAGCTCTCTCAATGGAGTGAGCATACCTACTGCTAACATTGTGAGCAGTGTTTCTCTTGATGGTAATGTTGCTAATGCATTAATAGCGTCGACGCCAACAACTTTACCCTCGACAATACCTGAACCGATAGTTACAACTTTGTTTTCCTTTGCAAAATCGAAAACGATTTTTGCAGGTGCAACAACATCTGAGTAACTGATTGCTAATGCCTTAGCGCCTACTAATGTATGTGCTAATTCATCGTATCCAGCAGCAATCGATGCTCTTCTTGAAATGTTGTTCTTATAGACTGTGACATCACAGCCTGCTTCTCTTAACTGGTTACGAAGCTTAGTGAAAGCTTCAACTGTTAAACCAGGATAGTCGAAGGCAACAACGGTTGTAGCACGTCCAAGCTTTTCAGTTAGTTCACGTACGGACTCAGCCTTACGTTCAATAATTGCCTTTTGCATGAAATGCCTCCTTCGTTTACTAAAAAATCTCTCTTCCGCCAAAGACAAAAGAGAGATTGAATCAAATCGATTTCAAACACCTCGGTAGGAAATTAAGCTTTACGCTCCTACTGTCTATGGCGATTAAATTATTGTACTTATTAACCGCGAGCCTTCATGGATTCTTCATCCAAATGAATGCCAGGAGCCATACTTGAAGTCACTGTGATGTTCTTCATGTAGGTACCTTTAACGGTTGTTGGCTTGATACGGTTGAGTTGTTCGTAGATAGTCTTGATGTTTTCTCTTAATTGAACTTCTGTAAACGATACACGACCGATAGGTGCGTGGATGTTTCCAACCTTATCTGTGCGATACTCAATCTTACCATTCTTGATTTCTTGAACTGCTTTCGCAACGTCCAATGTCACTGTCCCGGTCTTTGGGTTAGGCATTAAGCCTTTAGGACCGAGGATACGACCAAGTTTACCAAGTTGTCCCATCATGTCTGGTGTTGCTACCATGACATCGAAGTCAAACCAGCCTGCGCCGATTTTTTGGATGAGTTCTGCAGCACCAACGAAATCAGCTCCAGCAGCTTGTGCTTCTTTTGCTTTTTCGCCTTGCGCAATAACGACAACGCGGGAAACCTTACCTGTACCATGTGGTAATACGAGTGCTCCTCTTAAGTTTTGCTCAGCCTTTCTTGGATCAAGGTTGAGTCTAAATGCGACTTCAACAGTTGCATCAAACTTAACATAAGAGGTTTTCTTGACTAAAGCCATTGCTTCTTCGACGGAATACTTCTTCGTCTTGTCAATGAGCTTAGCAGCCTCAAGGTATTTCTTTCCTCTTTTCATATTCTTCCTCCTAAAATGTGGTCTAGCGGGATATCCTCCCACAATTTAGATAGCTAACGATCTAAATTATTCTGAAACGGTAATGCCCATTTGACGCGCTGTACCTTCAATGATATTCATTGCTGCTTCAACTGTGTGAGCATTTAAGTCAGGCATCTTTACTGTTGCAATGTCTTTTAACTGAGCTTTAGTGATGGTTGCCACTTTATCTTTCTTTGCGTTCTTAGAACCAGATTGAATGTTTGCAGCCTTCTTCAGTAAGTCACTTGCAGGTGGGGTTTTGGTAACAAATGTGAATGTACGGTCATCATAAACCGAGATAATCACTGGTACGACAAATCCCATTTGACTCTTTGTTGCTTCGTTGAATTGTGAACAGAATGCTGGAATGTTAACTTGTGCTTGACCAAGTGCTGGACCAACTGGTGGAGCGGGGTTAGCTTTTCCTGCTGCGATCTGTAATTTAACGACTTTTACAACCTTTTTTGCCATGAGACACAACCTCCTTCTTTACATAAGTATGTGGTATGAATCAATTTCTTCCACTATGGTGTGCTTTCACACGCGATATCATTCTATCATTTAGGGTCTTCTTTGTCAATCAAAAAAAAGAGTTTTATTTGATTTTAGCCCCAAAAGGAAAAAGTGCAAGTTGTGCGAGTTTAAACCATTGAATTCCAAAGGGAATACCAATGATTGTTATACAAAAAATTAGACCAACACCGATATAACCAAGTGCCATTTCCCAGCCGACAAAGATAGCCCATAAAATGTTAATAATCGGATGTTCAGAAAAATCTAAGTCAACGTCTTTCCCAAAGGGAAAGATGACGAGTCCAGCAAATTTAAATGCTTGAAGACCAAAAGGAATTCCGATGATGGTCACACATAAAAGTAAACCTAAAATAAGCCATAACAGTGCAGCGATTGCACCACCAAAAATAAACCAGATCAAATTACCTAATAATTTCATATCGAATCCTCCTTGACCTCATTATAACAAAAAACACCTCAAATGAGATGTTTAAATATGTATCGTGTTTCGTCTAAGTGCAGCTTATGGATTTAACATAACAAAACAAACTAAATCAAACGCTAAATCACCCTATTTTGATTATCATTTCGTGTTTATTTAACAATTATGTTTGATTTTTGCACTTTTTGTTCATTTTTTAACGTTTCGCTATAAAATGGGGTTGAGGAGGTGTATCTATGTTTCATACAACTGAAATACTCCATGTTGAATCTGTTAAACTGCTTGTTTTAAATATGGAACGGGCACTCGAATTCTATCATCACATTTTAGGCTTACATGCTCATGAAGTCTCTAAAAAACATGCTTTACTCTCTGCAAATGCGACAGAAACACTTATTGAACTTATAGAAGATGCACATGCCACTCCCATGGGTATGACACAAGGACTTTATCATGTTGCTTTAAAAGTTGGTGAAGAAAGTGAACTCGCAAGTATCATTAAACGTTTAATTGATATGCGCTACCCCATCACAGGAGCATCCGATCACGGCGTTAGTGAGGCCATTTATTTAGATGATCCTGATGGACACGGTTTAGAGATTTATTGGGATAAGCCAAGAGATCTTTGGCCATTAGAAAACGAAAAAATAACGATGTACACCAAAGCCTTAGATGTAAGTTCTGTTATGCGTACCTACATTCCTAAACAAACCTATCAAATGCCTGAATCTACAATACTTGGACATCTTCACCTCCATGTTCCAGATTTATCAGCTGCTAAATCATTTTATGTGGATGTATTGGGTTTTCAAGTGGTGATGTATTATGGTAATCAAGCTTTATTTATTGCAGATAACGGCTATCATCACCATATCGGATTAAACACCTGGCAAGGTGATGCACCTCTATGTGAGACGCGTCAAATTGGTCTTAAGAGCTATATCTTATCCGTTCCTAAGTCAGAATACCTTCCACTCTTAAAACGGCTTAAAGACGCACATTATCAACTTATAGAAGATGATGTTTTACCTTATGTTATCGATCCTTTGAATCAAAAACTTTATTTTCATTTTATGGCATAAAAATTAGGTAATGGAAGTCAAGAATAATCCTTAATTTTGTTATCAAGGTTTTTATGTATACTTAAAAACAATATTAAAAATAAATCAGACTAGTCTTGACTTTGGTTATCAAATTGTTTATGGTTATTGAGTTCTTTCGTTTTTAACAAATTCAAGAAACATAATGAGTAGTATACTTACTATTGAAACTGAACTCGCCTTAATAATATCTATTTGTAATAATGCTATTGATATGCTATCATTTGAATTATTTTGAGTATTACTTAAAAATAATACTAATAAACTATATATAAAAACTGCAGCAATAATGATTTGTAAAATGGTTAAATAATTATTTTTTTTCATATGATCACCTATTTTATACATGTATAAGTTGAATAGCACTTCTTCTAGATTTATCTGGTGCTAAAGTCATTGATGCTGTAACTCCCAAAAAACCAATATTGCTTGAAACACCGATGTACGCCCTCAAATTCAAATTAAAAGTAATTGTTATTTTATCAATGATATGTTGATAGTCGCTCCACAATGTCATATTAAAATCATCAAATACATCAATTACTCTAACAGTAACCAATCTAACTTCAAGTTCATATATAGACTTAGTAATACCAATAGAAGATAAATAGTTACCTTCATTATCATATTGAGGTATTTGATCGACAGGATAAATGTATGCAAAATATGACGAATAAGGTTTTACATTCCATATGATTCCATTGTCGCTTATATCAAAATTATCACCATGAGCAGTATTAAACTTATCACCAGTTTCACTTCTTGTGAAACTATCTAATTCTGAATTAAACTCAACTAACTTTGTCCATTTGATTGTGGATTCTACAGGCATTAAATAATCTGGATAACCCAATGCCATATAATCTCTGTAGGGTGTCCGAACAGAAGAGTATGTCGTATAGGTACTTCTTAATAGAAAATCACTGTTTGAATTTGGGTTATATTCTATTTTAGTTATAACGTTTGAAATATATCCGTCATGAAATCTAGAATATGCGATGATTTCATGATAAATTTGGTCAATCTCGACTTCTGTTGTAGACGCGGTTAAGTTGTAATTAACAATCAATGATTTGTAGGATCCCCCACTACCTCCACCCCCATCATCCAACTCGTTTATTGCAGTGATGGTCGTTTTAATATCCTCTATAACCTCTTCTTTGTCTATTTTTTTCACTTTGTATTTACTATATGCTTCTTTAAGTTTTGTAATATTTGTGTCTGCTTTTATTTTTTTAGTTGCATAATCTTCAGAAACCTCATTAACAACTTCATCATCATCTATAATTTTCGATTCAAAAAATCTTTTTGTTTCCATAACAATAAACTTGGTTTCAGCTAGTTCAGATGAAGCGTAAATATTATTGCTTAATATAACAAAAGTAACTAGAATCAACAAAAAAACCAAAGATACTTTTTTCAATATTAATCCCTCCCTATTTAATTTGTTTCTTTAATTATATCATTATAATAAATATAAATACAAATTTATTTCCATCAATCATATTTATCATTATAACACTTGATTATCAAATTTTCTCATCAAACAAGATCAGCTCTAACTTATGAAAACTTAGTATAATTATAGAATGAGCCCAATAACTTGATCTACCAGAGAGAATATTTTTTATATTTCAAGTATATTAAATTCCTGCTTTTGACCAGTCCCAAAAAAGCGCTCACTATCAACGGAAAATAGCCATAGTTTTCTTTAACACTACACACTTTATACTGTATCTCTTTATTCTTATACTCCATCACAAGAAGGATTCTTACTATTCGTGTCCTTCGTTCTATATTAACAGCACTATTCCCCTCCAATATGAGTAAATTATAGTCAATTCACCAATACATAAATTAACTCATAGATGAAATATCACTGACTCAGATATTATTGACATTTTTGAAGATGGAAATCGTGCAATTCCATGCATAAAAAACATAGTATACTTTTGAATCCTGTATCGTAGTTTGCATTCTTTTAGTAATAAGAAAAATCAATATTCTCATTCACTCTTAAGCGACCTTATGGTCATTTAGAATGTTTGAATTATCTCAATAAGCGTTGCAAGAACCCATAGGTTTAAAATAATACGAAACACAAGATTTAAGCGAAGCTTCGTTGTTGAAACGAGGCTTTTCTTTATGTTGATATATTTGTTCAATCGAAAAGCTTGAAGTCCTAAAAGTGCAACCGGTATAGATGCGAAATAACTTCTAGCATAAAAAAAGACAAGTAGATATAAAATCATGGGAATGAAAAGTGTATATGGAATAACTTCTTCATCTGATTCATTTTTACCAAAGATCTTATCGATGAAATGAAGTACTGCTATCAAAGCGGAAATGAATAACACGTTTAAAAGGATAGTTACAATGAGATAGATCACCATTTTTTGTTGATTCATAAAATAGGTGATTGCTAAATCTGGATGAAAGATGAAATACATAAATAACAAAAGAATGGTTCCAAATGATATAAAGATTGTTATTTTTTTTATGATTTGTTTCATGTTTGTCACCTCTTCGTTATTATTCAAATTATATCATAGATGTTTATAAAAAGAAAAAGGCGCTAGCGCCTTAAATTTCTTTAACGTCGTGTGAATCAATTTCTGTTGGTGTTCCACGTCCGAATAAGTCAAGATCAACTGTTAATTTTTCTTGATCATCATCAACATGAGTGACTTTACCCTTCATACCAGACCATGTACCGCCGGTAACTTCGACTTCTTTACCAAGTAAATGAGCCCAAGTAGGTTTACTGATAATACCAACTTTAAGTAAAATTTGATTAATTTCATCAGGAGCAAGTGGGACTGGTTTTGTACCACCACCAGATGATCCTAAGAAACCTGTAACACGTGGTGTATTTCTTACCACGAACCATGATTCATCTGTAACCATCATTTCAACGAAGACATACCCTGGGAAGAGTTGTTTTATTTTTTCTTTTTCTTTACCGTCAGCCTTCTTTTCGATGACTGTCTCTTCAGGAACAATGACGCGGAAGATGTAGTCTGACATCCCCATGCTTTCTACACGTCTTTCCAAGTCAAGTTTGACGGCATTTTCATAACCTGAATAGGTTTGAATGATATACCATCTCACTTGTTGTGTCATAGAATACCACCGCTAATTAAGGCTGTTGCTACCATGTTGAATAGTAAGATAAAGCCTGTTAAGAAGAATAAGAAGATCAGTGTACGCACTGCATGATCAACGAATTTGGGGAGTGTTGGCCATGTAATTTTCTTTAACTCAGGAAGTGCAGGTAAGAAGAATGGGTAAATAACGAGTGCTAAACCGAAAAGTGAAATGGCGAAAAGTACCCATGCAAAGATGATACCATTATTGCCTTGACCTAAAATCGGGAAGTTTTCGTTAATTTCAAGTAATTGGTTACCGCTAATGATCATAAGTGCTAATGCACCTGATAGGGTAGCTAAAATACCTAAAAGTAAATTCTCCCATTTATATTCTGTCGTTAATACTTCAAGCAACTTGCTCTTTTGCTCGACTTGTTTTTGCTTAATTGCCATAAGATGCTAGCCTCCTATTTACTTTCCTTGTGCAAGGTATGCTTATTACAACGTGGACAAAACTTTTGTGTTTCAATCCGTTCTTTTTGTGTCGCTTTATTCTTTGTTGTCGTATAATTGCGACTTAAGCACTCCGTGCAGACTAATATTATTTTCTCGCGCATTAAAAAACCACCTCTGTGGTCATTCGCAAATGTATTTTAACACTTACGATTGACTTAGTCAACTACCTACTACATTATATCATAATTTTATATTTTTCTTTAATTCTATAAATGGCATTATAGATTTGTTTTGGTGAAAGCTTCGTTTCATCTGAAATCACTTTGACCGCTTGTCTTTTTAAGAAATATCTATCATGAATATCTTGTTCTAATGAAGATTCAAAACTAAGATATTCTGTTTCCTCTTCTAACAATGTGAACTCTTTGACAAAGTCGGTATGTTCATAAAGTTGATAGGTTGGAAGATAACGTATTAAACCATAAAAATGACGTTTTAAAATAAGTTCAAAATATTTGGTAAAACTTTTTTGATAACCATCATTAAATGTTTGGATTGCTTTATGTAGTGTTAACAAACCTTCTTGATGAAAATCATCATATTCTTTTTGCTCAAGATGAAGTTGATGAATGTGTTTCCATATGAATTTTTGATATTTTTGATACATAAAGTTTAATGCATGTTCACATCCATTAAACCTGATCAAATAAATCAATTCATAATCATTCATCACATAGATCATAAGGATTCTTTCATCTTATACATCATTAATGCGGCTGCAACACTCACATTAAGTGAATTGATCTTTCCATACATAGGAATTTTAACAAGTAAGTCACAGTTTTGTTTGACAAGTGGACGAACGCCTTCCCCTTCGTTGCCCATAACCACAGCAAGTGATACATGTTTAGGTAGATCATCATAGGTTTTTTCTGTGTTTCCGTCAGTACCGATGACCCATACACCTTTTTTCTTTAACTCCAGTATCGCTTGGTTTATGTTTGATACTAAGATAATTTTCACGTGTTCAATCGCACCTGAAGAAACCTTTGCAACCGTCGCATTTAATGGAACTGCGCCTTTCTTGCTCATGATGATGCCATCAAGTTGAACAGCTTCAGCTGTGCGCATGACTGCACCTAAATTGTGAGGGTCTTCAATGCCATCTAATATCACAAACTGTTGAATCTTCGTTTGATCTAAAACATCGCTTAACTCATAAGTTTGATAATCTTCAACCTCAGCAACCACGCCTTGGTGAAGTTGTTGCGTTGAAAGTTTATTCAGTTCATTTTTATTTGATTTTTGGTATTTAATATTTTTATCTGCTAAAAATTGAAGAAACCGATGATCATTCATCTGATCATCTACATAAAGTTTATAGATCGTTCTTTTTGCAAAAATAGCTTCTTTAATAACATTTTTTCCGTATATGATCATCTTATATATACTCCTTTGAATTAGTGTAAATCTTTAATCTTTTACAATCAAGAACATGAGATATCAAATTTCAAACGAAAGGGCGCGTGAGCGCCCCATCACTTATTGAATATCTGCAATCTTGTTAATAATACTCTTAATAAATAACTTCGTCCAACCATAAAGATTTGATAACACATGCATCATCGGGAATGTTGATTGCGCTAAGACGAGTAAGAGTAGGATATGTGGTGCGCCAAGAACAACCGTTGAATCATAGAATTTGCTTGGAATAATCGGGACAAACTGGAAGAAGTTTGGCATAAAGAAGATACCAAAGATAAACGCAGCAACCATCAGCATAAATAAGACTCGACGCATCTTATTAAATGGAGCTGAGACTCTAAATAAAACCGTTAATGAGACAACAGTTGCTGAGATCACAACTAAGGTTTCAGTCACTTTATCTGACATACCAAGTGAACTTTGGAATGCGAAGATAATCAAACTGTTGATCATAACAACGAGCGCTCCAGGTAAAGCAGCTTTTAAAATATTCCATAAGAACTTACCTTTAACCTGTTTATTATTAGGTTCTAATGCTAAGAAGAATGAAGGGATACCTATAACTAAATAGTCAATTAAAATCAGTTGATTGGGTTGAATGGGGTAAACACCTTTTCTAATAATCGCAACGATTGCGAGCAAAAATGAGAAAATGGTTTTTGTCAAAAATAACGTTGAAACTCTTTGAACGTTATTGATGACTCTTCGACCTTCAGAAACAACTTTAGGCATTGATGAGAAATTGGAATCAAGTAAGACTAAATGCGATACGTTTCTTGCTGCTTCAGAACCTGATGCCATCGCAATCGATGTATCTGCTTCTTTAAGTGCAAGAATATCGTTAACACCATCACCTGTCATGGCAACTGTTCTACCGTTATTCTTTAAAGATTCAATTAAAAGTTTCTTTTGTTGTGGTGATACGCGTCCAAAGACTGTAAATCTAGATGCAGAACGAACGACTTCTTTATCTTGCATGCCTTCTAAAGACACATATTTATCAGCATTTGCAATACCTGCACGTTGTGAAATACGTGATACGGTCACCGGATTATCACCTGAGATAACCTTCACATCCACATTATGCGACTTAAAGTATTCAATCGTATCGATGGCATCTGGACGAATCGTGTCTTCAATCATAATGAGTGCAAGTGGTTGGACTTTTCCTTGAACTTGGTTATCAACGATATCACCATCGCTATAAGCAACAGCTAACACACGGTAACCTTCTTGAGATTGTTTGTCCACTTCTTTTGCAATTTGATGATAATTTTCTTTCACAATAAATTCAGGAGCACCTAAAATAAATGTGCCATAGCGATCAAATTGAACCGCTGAAAATTTTCGTTGTGAAGAAAATGGAATTAATGATTTATGACGAATGCGTTTTGCAGTTCCAAAACGTTCTGCAAGTGCATCTGATGTTAAATTAGGATCATTTTGAGCGTTAATCATCGCTGAAATAATATTTTTTAAAGGTAGACCCGTTTCATTCTTATATTCAATGATGCTCTTAACGGTCATCGTACCATCAGTGATTGTACCTGTTTTATCCAAACATAAGGTGTCAACTCTTGCTAACATTTCGATACAATATAATTCTTGGACTAACGTATTATTTTGTGCTAAGCGAATGACACCTACTGCAAGTGCCATGGATGTTAATAAGAATAAGCCTGAAGGAATCATCCCGATCATCGCGCCTGCTGTTTTTTGAACTACTTCGTTATAAGGAAGTGTTGAATAGGTTGTCATTAAATAGAATAATACAGCAGCCAGTGGCACAATCAGTGCACCAACAATACGAATGATAATTTTTAATGAGCCTAGTAAATCAGATTGCGGTTTCTTATATTTTTTCGCTTGATTCGTTAATTTTTGGATATAGATGTTATGACCAACCGCGGTTGCTTGCGCATAACAATTACCCGATACGATAAATGAACCCGAATAAAGTGTATCGCCTTTTTTCTTGATGATCGGATCAGATTCACCGGTTAGAAGTGATTCATTGACTTCAACAGTGCCTTGTCTTACAACAGCATCCGCAGGAATTTGTTTACCCGATGAAAGGTGAAGGATATCATCAATAACGACATCTGAAATACCAATCTCTAACTCGCTACCATCACGCATAACAATGGCGGTTGGTGCTGTTAATAAAGAGAGTTTATCAATGGTCTTCTTCGCTCTAATTTCTTGAATAATACCAATCGTGATGTTTGCGGTAATAACTCCCATAAAAAAGAGTTGTGTCCATGCTGCTTGCACTGAAATCAGCCAAGCTGCAATCCCAAAGTTCAAGAAGTTAAAAAATGTAAAGATGTTTGATGTAATGATATTGGTTACTGATTTCGTTGAACCCATATCACCAATATTGGCTAAACCAGCCATTTGGCGAAGTTCAACTTCTTCAGTAGATAAACCTTTTTCAATTTCTGGATTATATCTTTCAACAACGATGTCATCTTTCGATTTCACGCGCGTCTTTAAATTGATAGCTTCAGTTGGTTCATCATCTAAAGGTACATGCAACCCTAAAGGATCGCCTTGCATCGTGACGAGTTCTTCTTTAATGATCGTTTTAGGACCTTTGGTACGCTTTGTTTTAGGCGCATCTTGCACATCGACATCTTCGATGAGTGCGTCTAAATCTTGGCTGTCTTGTTTTGTTATTTTTTTGTCAACCGTTTTTTCCATGCGTCTATCCTTTCTCAATCAGAAGAATCGCTTCTTTAATCAAATCGTCTGCTCTTTTTAAATCATTAAGAAAAAGACTTCCGATTAATGCTTCAAATCCTGTTGCGTGTGAGTATGTTTTAGCATCAACATTTTTTCGACCTCTACCTGAAGCATTCCGACCTCTTTTAAAAAGATCTTCTTCTTCAAGTGATAAAACTTTTTTCTCGATAAAATCGTTGATGATTTTTGCTTGTGCGATGGCAGATGTAAATTTGATCGCTTCTTTGTGAAGGTCATTAACATCAGTTAATTTTTTTTCGATTAAATACTTTCTAATCGAAAGTTCGTAATAACTATCACCTAAATAAGCGAGCGTAAGTCCATTCAAATTACATCCATCCTCTTTCAGAAAGCTTTTCTCTTAATTGATCAGCTCTTACAAAATCTTTATCTGTTCTAGCTTGTTCCCACGCTTTATATAAATTGATGGTATCATCAGTGAGTTCATAGCGCGGCATTAGACCTAAGATGTCTAAAATCGTCTTTGTTGTTTGGTATAAAACAGCAAGCTTTAAAACATCTTTTTCTTTATTCATTGCTTTCATCAAATCATAAATTAACGTAATGACATTGGGTGTGTTCAAATCATCATTCATCCAATCATGGAAAACATTCATGTGGACTTCATCAATTTCAACAGTGAAAGCTTTGTTTAAAGAGACGGTTAAAAAAGCTTTTTTAAGGCTTCGTTTTATTTTATCATATTCTTTGCTAAATTGCTGCATTAAATCCTCTGAGTAATTAATTGGCATGCGGTAATGATGTGAAACCATTAAGAAACGAAACGCTAGGGCATCATAGACTTTTATTAAGTCTTTAACCCAGGTGATATTCCCTAATGACTTACTCATTTTAGTTTCATTCACATCAAGCCTGCCAACGTGCATCCAGAATCTTGCGATATGATGGTGATCATGTGCGCATGTTTGAGCAATCTCATTTTCATGATGTGGGAACTTAAGATCGGTTCCACCACCATGAATATCAATTTCGCCGTCAAAAATCTCTTTATTCATGACCGCACATTCTGTATGCCAACCCGGTCTTCCTTCACCCCAAGGTGATGGATAGCGAAGTCCATCATCTGTTGTTTTCCAAACAGAAAAATCACGTGGGTCTTCTTTATCATCTTCTAAGTTGATTCTAACACCTTGAGAAAGTTCATCAACATTTTGTTTGCTTAAAATGCCGTAATCAGATACTTTAGATACTCTAAAATAAACACCTGAAGGTCTTGCATATGCGTAACCTTGGTTGATTAAATCTTCGATATACGTAATCATATGTTTGACATACTCGGTTGCTTTAGGCATCATATCGGGTAGAGATGACCCAACTGCGTGCGTCATTTCTACAAAGTGTTTAAAATATTTATCTGTTAATTCTTTTTCTAAGATGCCCTCTTCTTTTGCTTTATCAATAATCTTATCGTCAACATCCGTGATATTTGAAACAAACATCACATCATAACCGAGATAGCTTAAATAACGTTTTAAGACATCAAAAAAGATGACAGGGCGTGCATTTCCAAGATGAATATCGCCATACACAGTAGGTCCACATACATACATGCTTACCCGCTTTGGCTTGATTGTTTCAAATGGTTGAATCGTTTGTGTTAGTGAGTTATATATTTTTAACATTTGAATGCCCTCCTCTTTGTATTATTATAGTTTAAAACTCAAAATTATACAATAAATCATGCTTAAATAAGCCATTTTCACATGGTTTATCATGAATATAAAATCTTAATTAATGAAAGTTGATTTCATCTAAATTTTTCTTAATTGATCTAAGATCTCAACCATTGCCCAGGTATCTTGTTTACAGTATTCCAAAAGATCATCGTAGGTTTGTTGAAATGTTTTTTCATCCATCAATGGAAATTTAGCGTAAGCAACTAATGCTTGTGTACCATTGGCAATCGGCATCCCTTTATAGGTCAAATGACTAAATAAAGGAAGTACTTTTTTAATCGAAAATGAGCCATTTAAATCGTTATGATAATAATTGATCAGTTTACCTTCATCTTCTGAAAAACCAAGTGCTGTAAATAACTTTTTATTACCTCTGAGTAAATGCATTAAATCAAAAAGGCGATCAACCATATCGAGTAATCTTTCTCTATACTTAGGAAAGATGTTTGCCATCTCTTTTAACCTTGTTTGTTCAAATGATTGATTATAAACCATGATGGAACCACCATCAGGTTTAATCACATCAAGCATTTTGATGATGAGTTCTTCTCTTAAATCCTCATGTTTGGTTGCAATATAGCTAACATTATCTTTATCTTTATCACAAACACCAGGTGCATGTTCAATATGGATAGAGAACTGAAATAATGACTGTGCATAAGGCACTTCACCTTTAAATCTGGGTAGTGGGCACGGAAATGTTTCAAAATCCAAGTGATAAATTGGATATCTTAGAGAACTAATTCCTGTTCTAATTTTTTGCACGTGATAAAAAGGCTCACCTGATTCCATGACTTGTCTTTGAATTTTATTGTTTTCTCGTTTTAACCATTCTCTGGGAAGATCTAATGCAGACACGATACCATCATTGATTAATTCAAAACGATCGTGTTTAACGCCGCTTTCATCTTGAAATCCCACATGATTTTGCATATAGGTGAATATGCTATTTTTTTCAGGTAGATGTTTATAACAAATCGGATAAAACATGCATTGTCTTGTATCTTTTCGTTGACAATGTGGACCAAGTTCAACCGGATTAGCATTCATATAATCAAGTCTGTTAAGCACAATATCAACATCTTGATCAATGATGGGCATCATCTTTTCTGTCAGTGATGTCACATCAATCAATTTAACGATCTCATCACCATAGATGATCTCATTTTTGTCATTTATTTTACCTTCATGTACGTATTCAGCATTTAAAACGACTAGATAATATTTGACTTGTTTTTTTGTTTGAATACTGTGTTCTAGGACATAACGTTGATACGATATATCATAGATATAACGACCTTCTTTGGTTAGTCTTTGTTTAAAGCGTTCTATTTTTTCTAGATAGTGTTCATTGACATTTCCACCGATATCTTCTTGTAACATGAGGATACCTTCAGGCGATTCAACAAAAAGTGGTGTTTTTTCTTTATCGTCATTTTTATATTCTTTTTCAACGAATTTTTTGGAGGTTGTAGCTTTAACTTCAAACACACGAATCGTTTGATCATCTTCTTGATAACCATCTAAGAAACAGTAGAAATGAAACCCATTTTTCTCGTAATTAAATCTTTTTTGTTTATATGTATCCAAGCTATACGTCACATCACCATGATATTTCTTTTCAATGATTTGACCAGCTAAAATTTCGATTTGTGAATAGTAGGGAAGCATCACTTCCATTTGAGGATCATCTACTTTAAGTAAATCAACTTCTTCTTCATCTTCATCCTCATCATACATGCTATCTAAAAGTGAACTCACTTTTTCTTTGTTTTCGATCCCTATTAAATCTTCCAATTCAGGGTCATCTGTAAATGAGACAACAGCTTTCGTCTTATCGCGATAGATCTCATCTAGTGCGACAAACCTGTTACATCGAATGTAGTTGATAAACTTTGTCTTTGATATCTTCACAACCATCACCTCTATTAACTCATATTATACCGTAGAAAAGAAGATTCTTTATCTAGAGATAAAAAAACGCATACCTTTTAAGATATGCGTCTTGAATGTTTATTCAATCTTAGTTAGCTAACCATGCATTGATCATTTCGGATGTAAAGAATCCATCAAGTGTCGTAATAACATCAATGATATCACTACCTGATTGATCAACGGTATTCACCATTAAGCCAAAATCGCCGTAATAATTAAATACATTTGTTGCATCTGAATCCATATCTGCAACTAACCCTGATGCGTACACATTGACATCATCAGAGACCGTTAAATTGATGCTTGCTAAATCGGAATAACGAAGGTTTGCTTCACTCTTCTTATCTGAACCATAGAATCCAAATAAACCACCGATAAAGACGTATTTATTGACTTCTTCTTCGTTTAAATTCTTTTCATGGCTTAATGTGATCGATCCTGCATAAAGTGCTTGATTAACGTTGCTATAAGCAATCCCTGCAATACCACCGACATAAATGGAGTAATTTGCACTTGTTGTACCTTCAGATGTACCAAAATCAAGAGTTAGGTTAATATCACCTGTTGACATGACTTCTTCAACTGAGCGATTGACATTACGTCCATTATGATAACCGATCACACCACCAATGTTGATGTTTAAGTTGCGGTCTTTGATGTTTGCTCCCACCATATCAAAGTTAATATCAGCACCACTATTGACTTGTTTAACGATACCTTCTTCACCAAGAAGACCGATTGCACCACCCACACGTACTCTACCATAAGAGGTTGATTTTACGGTAATGGTTGTTTCTTCTAAAGTAGCCCCTGTGACATTGCCTTTAAATTCACCAACAAGACCACCCACATAAGCTTGTACTGTGGATGAAGATGAAAAGTTAATGGTTGAATTTTTAACGGTAATATTTTCTAATTTACCCGTAGAAGATGCGACATAACCTGCAACAATACCGACTCTAGAGGAGGTTGTCATGGCTAATGGCGTTTCTTCTGTTCCAATCGTGATGTTATCAAATGTGACATCTTTAATGACTGCACCAGAAACATATCCAAAGACTCCTGTGTATGCAACTACTTTTTCAAATGTAATATTTTTTAATGCAAAACCAGCACCATCAAATGTACCTGAAAACGCAGATGTAAAGGGTGAATTAAATGTCACACCTGTAAAATCGATATCTTGATCTAATACATAGTTACCTGCACGGTTATTGCTCATGGCAAGAAACTCTTGAGGCGTTGTGATATGAACGAGTTCTGCAGATGCAAGTTCAATCGTTTTCTCAACTAAAGTCACTAAATTTCTACCAATGGTTGCGTTAATACGAAGCTTATAGGTCATCGTATTCACTAATCCACCAATCGCATAATTATCCAGTTCAACACGATCTTGAATATCTTTCGTATGCTTAACTGTACCCGTTGAATCTAGAAGTACAACCGTAATTGCGCCCGTGATTTCAGAGTTAGGATCTGTAATGGTCGCTTTAAATGAAAAGGATGTTAATTCAACATCAACTTGATCAATGGTTGCTGTGACATTACCTGCTTCATTATCTTTACACGCAACAAGTGTTAATGAAAATAAAGTTAATGCGAACAATAAAATAAGTTTTTTCATGATTCACCTCGTAGTTTTGTAATCGTTTGATTTAAGCGATGAATCACACGATCTTTACCGAGTAATGCGAGTGAAATCGGTAAGGATGGACCATGCATATCACCTGTTGTAGCTATACGTAAACCCATAAACAGTGGTTTTCCTTTGGTTTGTGTATCTAAACCTGTTTGTTTAATGAGTGGTTCAATGGCCTCTGGAGAAAAATCTGAAACCATTAAATGATGTTTAAATGTTTCTAAGAGTTTTGCACTTTGATTGTCAACTAAAAACTGAAATGCTTCTTCTTTAACTTCAAAATCATCATGAAAGAAAGCACGGTGTAGTTCTACAATTTCACCTAAGTAACTCATGCGATCTTGTAAAATACCAACCAGCAACTTTAACCAATCATCCGTAGGAATTGAGATACCCGCTTTTACTAAATAAGGACGGCAGCGTTCTGAAAGTTCTTCAACCGATAATTTTTTAATGTATCTTGAATTGATATAAGCTAACTTATTCTTATCAAACATCGCAGGTGCTTTTGATAATCTTGAAGGATCAAATTGTTCGATAATATCTTCTTGAGTTAAAATTTCTTCGTTTCCTTGAGGAGACCAGCCTAATAGGGAGATAAAATTAAACATCGCTTCCGGCAAATAACCCATATCTTGATATTCTTTAATAAACTGAATCACGTTTTTATCGCGTTTCGATAATTTTTTCTTTTGTTCATTAACGATAATCGTCATGTGCCCAAATTCAGGAACTTTCCAACCAAGTGCACGATAAACTAAAATTTGTTTTGGTGTATTGGTAATATGTTCTTCACCACGAAGCACATGGGTAATCTTCATTAAATGGTCATCGATGACAACTGCAAAGTTATAGGTAGGAATGCCGTTATCTTTAACCATAATCCAATCTTCAACGTCTTTTGAATGAAATTTAAGTTCGCCACGAACTAAATCTTTAAATGATAATTCTACATCATTAGGCACTTTAAAACGAATCGCGTATTTCTTTGAATTTTCACGATACTCTTTATACGCGTAACCCATTTCAAGTAGTTTTTCAGCATACTCTTTATACGTTTCTAAACGTTCTAATTGACGGTATGGACCGTATGGACCACCTTTGTCTGGTGATTCATCCCAATCAAGTCCAAGCCACTTTAAATTAGATAATTGTGACTCTTCACCACCGGGGACGTTTCTAAGTACATCAGTGTCTTCAATACGCACAATAAAATCGCCACCGAAGTGACGTGCGTATAAATAATTGAAGAGCGCACTGCGCGCATTTCCTATGTGTAATTGTCCTGTTGGACTTGGTGCATATCGCACTCTTGTTTTATGTTCCACTCTATCCCATCCTTACATGCACTATTGATTATACAATAATCAGTTTTTTTTCACAACATATTCTACGAATAACCATCATTACTCATAATTGAGCGTTCCGGTATACCCGATTTGACGTAAATAATGATTGGCTTGTTTACGAGTTCTAAAGATGACAATCTTATCTTTATATTCTTGTTCAAAACGTCTTAAAAGATTTTTAGAATCCTTTTTTCTTCCACCAAATAAAATCCACCATACAAAGCTAAAGTTCAGTCTTTCTTTACACCCAACGCAGACAGAATCTCTATTTTGATTGTGATATTTGAGTCTACGAACAATAGCACCATAAAGGCATTTAAAACGATTAAAGTTAAAAACAAAGATTTGATCTGCTTCATCAAAACGCTCAGTTGCAAGCTTTCTGTAAAAGCCATCAATAATCCAGTCTTTGGAAGACATAAATGAACGTATTTCTGATTCAACTATTTTTTTATCTCGCTCCACCCAATTGGCTTCGAAAAATATTTTATCGATGTGTAAAACAGGATAGCCATAAACTTCCGCTAATCGCTTTGAAAATGTTGATTTACCTGAACTTGAATGACCGATGACTGAAATTTTCATGGCTTACTCCACCTCTTCTAATGCAGCTAACAAGCTGCCCTTAACTTTTTTAGCTTCACCTTGCTTAACAAAAAGCATCGTGATAAATGACACTGCAACAAAAACTGCTGCATAAGGAAATAAAATAAGTCTTCCGTATAAATCCATGAGAACACCAGATAATATCGGTGTAACAATTTGTGCAGACATGGACGCTGCATAATAATATCCTGTATAACGACCGAGATCATAGCCTTTTGAAAGTTCAACAACCATGACATACGTATTAATACCGATCATCGTCCAACCAATACCAGCAAATGTAATCATGGTTGCGATTAATACGGGTTCACCTTCACCTATTTGTGAAGCATAAACCATGGAAAATACCATGATCAGCATACCGAGTTGAATGGTTCTTTTTCTTCCTAAAACCATGGATAACAACCCAATTGGAATAATCGCAATAATGACGATAGCTTGTGCAATAATGAAGGGATAATCAAAATAATTCATGTTTAATACTTTGGGTAAGTAATCTGCGAGTTTACTCATGACTGCATTATAACCCATAAAAAGGAAAAAGACAGAGGCGAGCAATAAATAAAGGGATAATCTACGTTTCAATGTTAATGATTTTAAGGTTTGTTTAGGCTGATTTAAGAGTTGATCTGGTGCAAACCCAAGTTGTTGATCAAGTGCTTGTTTTTCTTTTACGAGTTTGGGTTCATCCACTTTCCATAGGAAAATGAGAAGTGTTACAATCATGACAACACCCACTAAAATAAAGACAATGCCATGATGATCATAAGCATGTTTGTTTAATCCAGATAACATGATGATATAAACTGCTAAAATGCCACCCATCGCTCCCATTAAAGTAATAATAGCGTTAGCCTTCGATCTTAAAGGTTTAATCGTTACGTCAGGCATGAGTGCTACGGCAGGTGATCTAAAAATAGCCATGGATACTAAAGAAATAAATAAAATGCCTGAAAATATAATGAGATTGGTCGGATCGGTTGCTGTCACTTCCCAAGCTCTTTCACTTAAATATTTATAATATAAATCTTTTACTGTTGATAAATCACGGTTATTTAGTGTTGAACCATTTTGGTTGAGCAAAACTTCCATGGGTTCTTTAATCCCCGTTTCCCACTCTAAAAGTTTTTTTCCACTAATCAAACCTTCTTGATAAGCAGAAAGACGTTCGGCTTCCATGTTTTCGATCACGATAAACCAATGATCTCGTTCAGAAGAATCAACTTCACCACTAAAAGCAACGTCATAATGTGACTCAACAAGATCTGTTTGCTGTATATCTATAGTTTGAATGTAATCTGCATAGGATAATGCCATAAACGCAAACGCTGATAATACAGTACCAACGATAATATAAGGTGTTCTTCTTCCCTTTTTAGCGTTACTTTTATCTGATAACGCACCAAAAAGAGGCAGTAAAATGACTGCCATGATGTTATCTACAGCCATCACAATACCGGACCATGTTTGATTAAGTCCAAACTTGTCAATCATGGTACGTGCAATCATCATGTCATAGGTTTGCCAAAATAATGAAATAATAAAGAAAATTAAACCCACATAAAATGTATTCTTGACATTAAGCTTCATACATATTCACCTATACGAGTTTATTATAACATAAAAAAAGAAAGGGACCCCAAAGGGTCCCAACGAATTAACGTTTTGAGAATTGTGATGCTTTTCTTGCTTTCTTTAAGCCGTACTTCTTTCTTTCCTTAGAACGAGGATCTCTCGTTACAAGTCCAGCTGGCTTCAAGGTTAAGCGAAGTTCAGGGTTGATTTCCATGAGAGCGCGTGTGATACCTAAACGGATCGCACCTGCTTGACCTGAAAGTCCACCACCGTAAACATTGACGGAAATATCATACTTTCCTTCGTTCTCGGTTAATGTTAATGGTTGAAGAACGTCTAGACGTACAGCTGCAGATGGTAAGTATTCTTCAAACTCGCGGCCATTGATTAAAAATAATCCTTTGCCTTGAGTTAAAATAACACGTGCCACTGAACTCTTACGACGGCCAGTTCCTAAGTATTGAACTTTTTCTTTTGCCATGACTTATTTTACCTCCAATATTTCTGGTTGTTGTGCAATGTGTTTATGTTCTGGTCCTGCATAGACAAAAAGTTTATTTGCCATTTGTTCACCTAAACGTGTATGTGGTAACATACCAACGATTGCTTTTTCAACCATACGGGTTGGGAATTTAGCCATAACATCTTTAGCAGCTGTTTCCTTAAGACCGCCATTGTAACCAGAATAGCTGTAATACATCTTCTGATTCCATTTTTTACCAGTTAATTCAATTTTTTCAGCATTAATTACGATGACATAATCGCCACAATCTACATGAGGAGTGTAGGTTGGTTTGTGTTTGCCACGTAAAACGCTTGCGACTTGAGTTGCTAAGCGACCCAAAGTCTTTCCTTCTGCGTCCACAACGTACCACTTGCGTGTTACATTTTGTGGGTTTGCCATAAATGTATTCATTTTCGATTTCTCCTTATATTCGTTCGGGTTTTGAATTTAAGGGCTAAACAGTGGATAAAACTAATGTACCTATGTCATATTACTATAATATGGGTCAATTGTCAACTGTTTTTCCCTCGAAATCACTCTTTTTCGAGGATTATATTTCCATGCTAAAAGACATGAAAACGAAAGAACTTTTTGTTATAATATAAAGGATTAGAGTGGGGTGTTTGTGTGAAAGAAACGAAGAGTTTAAAGGTACTTTTAGTCTTTATTTTTTTGGTTGCTGTGATTTATAATGTGATGCTTGATTTGATGTTAAAATCATTTGATACCTACCATATGGAAAACATCTTCTTTGTAGTAAGATATGCCCATCAAAGTAATCCTGATGATTTAAACATTGCACCACAGTTTATGAACTGGATCTTCATCTTAAGTTTTGTCTTTATCTCAGTCATGTTATGGGTCAGAATTTATATCAATAAAGAGATGAAAATCAAAGGAGTAGCTAGATAGCTGCTCCTTATTTTTTTATAATAAATGTGATTTAATGTGTGCGATTGCCCATAGATAATGATCAGCCATACATCCATCGAGCAAACCAATGATGGGATGATTCATCGTTTTAAAAAACGGTGTGAAAATCTGTTCTTCAGAGAGTTTTTCAACTTCTTTTTTACATATATCATATGATTTTTCAAACAATTCTAAAGCATCCATAAAGGGGTGTTTTTGTGCTTCTAACCAAAATTCATGGTTTAATTCATCTAAATCATCCCATGTATACCCATCTTTAGGAAGAGCAGGTTTTCCGCCTTCTAAAAGAATAGAAAGCCAAATGAGCATGAGTTCATGCCATGCGTGAAGATGATAAATCACATCACGTATATTTTTATCTCTTTCCTGTGTTTTCCATTCACGAACTCTTTCTTTAGCGGTTAATCCATCAATCAGTGTCATGAATTCATCAAAGCCTTGTTGACTTAATACAAGCAGTGCTTGCTTGGTCGTTGGTTTTTCCATGATTTGACCTCCTAAGATTGGTTGATACGCTTTTCCTCAATACTCAATATAACATCACGTAAAACAGGTTTAATCACTTTGGCCATCCATTGGTGTCCAAGTTCAGTTGGATGAACCCCATCTCCTAAAATGGCTTCTTGCGGGTAATGTTTAGCCCATTCTTGCATGAAATCGTCCATATGGATCAGTGTTAATTCAAACTCTTTTCCAAGTTTTCGAACAATGTGAATCATGCCTGAAAGCATAGGTCTCCATGATGCTTCAAATGCTCCGATGTTATAACTAAAGGGTTCAATTAAAATAATCTTTGTTTGAAGAGATTCTTTCATTGTTTTATTCAATAAAAGACGATAGTTTTTCTCAAATAAGTCTAAATTCATCGGTTTACCATACCGGTAATGATGCCAAACATCATTCACACCACAAAGTAATAAAAGAACATCGGGTTGATGTGAAATCACATCGTGATCCCACCGTTTAATCAGTTCAACTGTGCGATCACCACTAATACCACGATTGATGATCTTTGCACGCGGGAAATAAGGTTTTAATTCTTTAACATACCCATCACCTAAACTGTGAATATCATGACGATTTCTTCCACAATCCGTAATTGAATCACCTTGAAATAAAATAACGGGTGGGTGATAGTCTTTTGGTATTTCTTTAAAGAAACGATATTCAAGTGTGTCTAGTTCTTTACCAGATTCTGTTTTCTTTTTATATGTCTTCGCTAATATACCTCCTAAAGTTTCAGGGATATTACGCGATGATAAATTTCTTCGATCTACTGGGTAAATGATATCCTCATATATAACATTTTCCTTTATATAGTTAATAACTTCTGTCATTCCTTCAATGCCAAGTTTTTTACCGAATAAACCCTCTTGAATCCATAATCCAACCTCAGGTGTTTTGGTGTCTTTTCGGTGTAGTCCAAAACATCCAACAAACGTATCATCATATTTAAGTCTAGCAACCCATACGATTTCTTTATTTTCTTCTCTTAAAGCAATTGAGTGATGAATAAATTGATACGTATCATGAATGGTTTTGGCGGGTGAGGGATACATGTATTTTGTCACATTTTCATTGAAAAAATGGAAGACGGCTTCTGCATCACTCATTTCAATTGGTTTTAAAATCAGATTTTTGGTTTCAAGTATTAGATTGTCCATCTGTGATCTCCTCGACACAAACACTCATTTTTTCCATATCAACCATCACTTTTTCATGACGACTCGTTGGTATATTTTTCCCAATATAATCTGCTCTAATCGGTAATTCACGATGTCCGCGATCAATTAAAATCGCAAGTTGTATATTTTTAGGTCTTCCGTGATCAGATAAGGCATCCATCGCAGCTCTGACACTACGACCTGTATATAAAACATCGTCAACAAGAATGACCGTTTTATCGTGTATTTGAAGATGCTGTTTCTGTGGGAGTATACGGTTTTCTAAATCATCACGGTATGCGTGGATACTCAACGCATACACGGGAACATCGACATCTGCAAATCGTTTTAAATTTTCTTTGAGTATGTTTGCAAGTGGAAATCCTTTTTTTAAGATACCAACTAAAACAATGTCACTTAAATCTTGATTACGTTCAATGATTTCATGTGTCATACGTTTCATCGTTCTTGAGAGTTGTTCTTGATTCATTAATTCTTTCATGTTTATATCACCATCTTTATCATATCATTATTTTTCTTTATTTTTAGGCTTGATTTTCAAAAAATCCATGATATACTTTAAACAGTAAAGGTCCTTTAAGCTATGCCCGTGAGCATAACAAGGTACAAATTCACTATACCTAATGCTTGAAGGACACCTATGGGTGTCTTTTTTTGCTAAAGACCTTTAAAATTAAATCTAAGGAGAGAATCATGAATCAAAATGGATTGATTGTCGGTATTCAAGAAAAACCATCTTCGATTGGCAAGTGGATTATCTTAAGCTTGCAGCATGTCTTCGCAATGTTTGGCGCAACCGTCCTGGTGCCTTTGTTAACTGGGTTAGACGTTGGTGTTGCACTCGTTGCCAGTGGGATTGGTACACTGATCTACATCTTCTGCACAAAAGCAAAGGTCCCTGTTTATTTAGGTAGTAGCTTCGCCTACATCCCCCCCATTACAGCAGCAGTTGCAAGTGCGGGTGGCGCAGGATCAGCATACATTGGTTTAATGGTCGTAGGTTTGATTTACGTGCTGGTTGCAACCATTATTCGTTTTGTAGGTAGTGGATGGTTAAAGAAACTTCTTCCACCGGTTGTCATCGGACCGATGATTATCATCATTGGTATGACATTAGCACCGGTTGCAGTTTCATCATCAGGTTTTGATGGTTCTCAGGGGTGGGAAGTACCATTAGTTGCAGCCATCACATTTATCTCAGTCATCATCTTATCTACCAAAGCTAAAGGCTTCCTAAGAATTGTGCCATTCTTAGTTTCCATCTTTATTGGTTATATTGCAGCAGTCATCGTAGGTATTGTTGATTTAGCAGCAGCTTTTGAAGGCGTTAAATTCTTCCAGCTTCCAAATTTCAGTTTCATTGGCACATACGCATTTGATTTATCAAACGTCTTAATGTTTGCACCACTTGCATTCGTGACGATTGCAGAACATATCGGAGATCATGTCGTTTTAGGAGAAATCACAGGTAATGACTTCTTAACAGATCCAGGTCTAGATCGCACCCTTTTAGGTGATGGAATTGCAACGTTTGTTGCTGGTGCAATCGGGGGTCCAGCAAACACAACTTATGGTGAAAACACAGGTGTGGTTGCCATCACGAAAGTCGGTTCAGTATGGGTTACAGGTCTTGCAGCATGTATCGCCATCTTACTCGGATTCTTTGGATATATTCAAGCATTCATTAACAGTATTCCTTGGGCAGTCATCGGGGGTATGACGATCGTGTTATACGGGTTAATTGCAGCTAATGGTGTTAAAATCCTTATTAAAGATCGTACAGACTTAGGAAACATGAAAAACTTAATCATCGTTTCAACGATGCTAGTAATCGGTCTTGGTGGTGCAGAGCTTGTCATTAGCTCATTCCTAAAATTATCAGGTATGAGTTTTGCTGCTATCGTTGGGATCCTACTCAATATCTTAATCAATACGATTGAACATATCGGACCACACCATAACGAAGAAAAATAGAATAAAATAAAAAAATAAAGGGAAGTCACATTGACTTCCCTTTTTCATCTTTATAATGCTTCAATCGCTCCAATACGCTCTTTCATCGGTGGATGTGAATAATAAATAATCACTGCAAGCGGATGTGGATTTAAATTCACTAAATCTTCTCTAGATAAGACCTTTAGTGCAGATATCATCGCTTCTTTGCTAGTATGACTAACTGCAAACTGATCTGCTTTATACTCTGCTTTTCGAGATAACGCTGAAAGTGGAATACTTAATAAAATCTCAAAAGGTTCAAATAAAATCATGAATAGAATAAGTGCAAATCCAAAATGCGTACCAGATAAACCAAAGGATGTTGCAAGTGCACTACTACCTAACACAAAGCCGATACCTGCGGCATAAAGTAAAATGACGATGATTTGTTGGAAAAGCATGCGCCATGTGTCTTTATTTACAGCATGACCAAGTTCATGTGCAAGCACAGCAACAATTTCATCCTCACTCATTTTTTCGATCAGTGTATCAAATAAGACAACTTCTTTCATCTTACCGATGCCTGTAAAAAATGCGTTTAGTTTTGTTGATCTCTTTGATGCATCCATCACAGATAATGATTTAATATTAAAGCCTAAAGAGGTTGCTAAGGTTTCAATACGTGTTCTTAGTGTCCCCTCAGGAAGTGGTGTAAATTTATTAAATAAACGTAAGAAAACTTTATTTAAAAATGCGAAAATGAAGATCATAACAGCCGTAACGATACCCCATGTCGCTAAAATAAATGTCCAAAGATTATCCGTAAATTGTAAGTAAACAGCATGAATACCGGCAACTAATAAACCACCTAAAACCATGGTCATCACATACTGTATAAATAAGTCTTTTGTAAATGTAGCACGTGTTGCTTTATTAAACCCGTGTCTCGCTTCAACAAAAAACATACCATAATACTTAAAGGGAATACCTAAAACAATCATGATCGTTTGAAATAACCCTAAAAAGTAAAGTGTAGATAAAATCGGGTTAGATGTCCAACTATTAGTTACGACTTCTAATCGTGCAAATAGACCAAAAAGAAGAAATCCAAGCATAACAAGTAAATTAAAGCCACGCTTAACTAATCCAAAACGATGTGTATCGAGTGAATAAGCTAACCACTTTTGATAGCCTTCTTCATCATAAACATCCTTTAAGTTATCCGGGATCGGTTTAACTCTATAACGATGATTTAATAGTGAAACAATCAGTTCAAATACATATACAAGTACTAATAATCCAACAACAATCCATTTCATAAAAATGCCCTCATTTCTTATCTACACTCATTGTAACAAAAAAGGGCTCCCCAAGGAAGCCCTTCAACGATAAGTTTAATAATTAAAGGATATTTAATAAAACAATGTATGCGATAAATAATGCTGTAGCACCATATAAAAGTGGGCTAACTTCTTTTGCTTTTCTACCAGCAATCATAACAACGACATAGGTTAAGAAACCAAAGCCAATACCATCAGAAATTGAATATGATAAAATCATAACTAAAATGGTCATAAAGCTTGCAATTGAAATTTCCCATTTATTCCATTCAATCTTACCAATTGAAGTTGCCATCATTGTACCAACAATGACCATAGCAGCTGCAGTAACGCTTGGTGTAATGAGTGATAAGAGTGGTGATAAGAAAATCGATAATAGGAATAAAACGCCTGTAAATACGGATGCTAAACCAGTTCTTGCACCTGCACCAACACCTGAAAGTGATTCAATATAAGAAGTTACAGTTGAAGTACCTAAAACTGAACCCACAACAGTTGCAGAAGCATCAACGACGTTTGCCTTTTGAAGATCATCTTCAGTGACATTTTCCATTTGACCTGTGACAGCCATTAATGTACCGGACGTGTCAAAGAAGTCAACAAATAAGAATGCGAAGATTGCAAACCAACCACCAGCAGTTGATAATAGACCACCAAGTCCTCTAAATGCACCACCAAATGTTGGTGATAAAGAAGGAACTGAATCTACTAAACCGTTGAATACAGGCATGTTTGCAACGCCAAAACCTTCACCTAAAATAAGACCAACAACGGCAGTAATCACTAAACCGAAGAAAACAGCTGCTCTAACCTTAAGTGCAAGTAAAACCATCGTAACGATAATACCAAATAATGCTAAAATCGCAACTGGATTTGTTAAATCACCAAGTGAAGTGTTTGTACCACCTGTGTTGATGACGATACCAACATTGACTAAACCGATGTATGCAATAAAGAAACCAATACCAGCACCAATCGCATATTTAAGTGATTGTGGGATTGCGCTTACGATCTTTTGTCTTAAGCCAGTTAAGGTAACGATTAAATAAAGAGCACCAGAAACTAAAACTGCAGCTAATGCTTCTTCCCAAGAATAACCCATGTTAACAACGATGGTAAATGAGAAGAATGCGTTTAAGCCCATACCAGGAGCAAGTGCAACGGGTAATTTAGCGTATAAACCCATCGCTAAGGTTGCTAAACCTGCAGCAAGTGCGGTTGCTAAGAACACTGCATTTAAATCAAGTCCTGCAACGAGTTGAATCGTTCCACCGGCACCATCAGATACAACGCCACCCATCAATGAAGGGTTAGCAAATAAAATGTAAGCCATCGTTAAGAATGTCGTTAAACCGCCGAGCAATTCTTTACCAATGGTCGTACCCCGTTCTTCAATACGGAAATACTTTTTAATAAACTCCATGCTTTCAATTCTCCTTTTTCTGTTTTTTTGTATTCATATGTATGTTTGTAAAAAAAATAAAAAACCACATAAAAATTACGTGGTCCTACATATGAAAACGTGAAAAAGGTGTTTTCATATCGTAGTCGCGAATTTTACGGAATCGCGGTAGAAACTTGACCTCCACATTAGGTCTATTATACGATACATTGAATACGAGATTATTATAGCAAGCAAATCAAGGCGTGTAAAGATGCAAAAAGATGTAAGCGTTTTACTCGATAAGACCTTCTTCTAATAAAAGGTTCTGAACCCTAGAAATCATCTCATCTTCATTTCTTCCCTCGACTTGAATGTAAAACTCTGCCCCTTCAGGAATGCCTAAAGACATGACACCAATAATTGATTTTAATGTCATTTGACAATCCTCATAAATAATATCAATGCGATCTTGATAAGTACTAGCAAGTTGGGAAAGTTTTGCTGCCGGTCTTGCGTGTAATCCTTCTTTACTTGAAATCACAAATCTATGTTGTTTCATGTGGTTGATCTCCTATCATCTTCATCACTTTCATTACTAAAGTCGCTAATAACATTCCTGATAGAATAGCAATCACAAACCCCCACCAATGCGACATAAGGGCTACTACAAAGATACCACCATGAGGTGCAGGAACAGACGTTTCAAATAAAGTGACGATCATTGCCGCTAAGATACTTCCTAAAATCAAAGGAATATGAATTCTTTTGCGATAGGTTTTCACAAAAGGGATTGCTCCTTCAGAAATAAAAGAAAGACCTGAAACCCAGTTATTTAAACCTATTCTCTTTTCCATTTCTGTATAATCTTTTTTAAATAAGGTTACAGAAAGTGCAATGGCAAGTGGAGGAATCATTCCTGCAGCCATAATGGATGCCATAATCACAGATTGGTGACCATGTACAACAGAAATCACACCAATCATATAAGCAATCTTATTGATAGGTCCCCCCATATCTATAGCCATCAGTGCACCAAGAATCATTGCAGTCAAGAGAAGCGGTAATCCACTTAAATTCACAATTTCATTTTCTAACCATAAAGAGATTGGTGCAATTAAAAAATTAACACCAAGCATAATCAACATAACGATAAGAACCCCTAAAAATGGATAAATTAATATAGGTTTCATGCTGTTAATGGATTTAGGTAATTTCTTAAAGACCCATTTTAGCATTTCAACCACATAACCTGCCATAAATCCACCAATGATTGCGCCTATAAAACCAGATCCTGCAGCAAGTGCTAAAGCTCCTGCTGTCACACCAGGTGCAATTGCTGGTCTGTCTGCAATTGAAAATGCGATAAATCCAGCAAGAACTGGATATGTAAACGTTAAAACAAGAACGCCAACCTCACTTAAATATGGAAAAGAATCCCCTAAAATTTCTAGTGACGAGAACGCAATTAAGAGACCTCCTGCAACAACAAAAGGAAGCATATAGGAAAAACCATTCATGAGATGCTTATAGAGTTTAAATCTTTCGTTCATGTTTAATCCTCTTTATGTTGATACGTTTTGATATGGCCATCTATCATCATTTGAACGAGTTTGGTTGCTTCTTGAATACCTCGGTAAATCGGAACTTCAATCAGTTTCTTACCGTGGAATCTTTTCTTTTCAACTCGGATATCAGCTGCGATGATAACGCCAATCGATTCCATAATATCTTTTTCAGTTAATCTATTTTCAACGCCTATCGAACCATTGGTTTCGCATTTAACTTCAATTCCAAATGTTTTACCTGCATTTTCAAGCATTTCTGCAGCCATATAGGTGTGAGCAATCCCTGTAGGACATGCAGTGACACATACAATTTTTTTCATATTTTCACCTACTTAGTCCATGGTATAAAGCAGTTTAAGCACTTCTTCACTTGATGCAGCTTCTAAAAGTGAATCTCTAAACGTTTGATGCATAAGTTTTCTTGATAACATGGCGAGTACTTTCAAGTGTGCATTCGTGCCATCTTCAGGCATCGCAATCATAAATAAAAGTTTTGCATCTTTACCA
>MIDA01000070.1 GCA_001830045.1 Tenericutes bacterium RIFOXYA12_FULL_35_10
AATGATTTTCACGTTCACGTGCCTGAAGGAGCAATCCCTAAAGATGGTCCTTCAGCGGGTATTACGATGGCAACCGCGATTTTCTCAGCTGCTACACAGCGTTTAATCAGAAAAGAAGTCGGTATGACCGGTGAAATCACGTTAAGAGGATACGTTTTACCGATTGGTGGACTTAAAGAAAAGTCGATTGCTGCGCACCGCTCTGGATTAAAAACCATCATTATTCCAAAGGACAACACCAAAGATATTGATGATATTCCAGAAGAAGTTAGAAATGCATTAGAAATCATTCCCGTTGAAAATGTGAATGATGTCTTCCAAATCGCACTGAAATAGTTTATAATGAGGGGTAGTCTTCGGACTGCCTTTTTTTACCCTAAAGGATGGAATTTATGATTAAACAAGCAGTTTATGTAAAAAGTGTGACCGATTTAAAGGATGAACCTGAAGGATTACCCCAAATTTTAATGATCGGACGCTCAAATGTAGGAAAAAGTTCGTTTATAAATGCGCTGACAAACCGAAAAAGTTTGGCGCGTGTTTCCAATACACCTGGTAAAACGATTACCTTAAATTTTTATTTGATTGATCAAACATTTTATTTAGTGGATGCACCAGGTTATGGTTATGCAAGACGTTCTAAATCGATGCAAGATCAATTTATCATCATGATTCAAAATTATATTAAACAATCCAATCATTTACGCATGATTTGTATGTTAATTGACTTTAAAGTAGGACCTACTGATGATGATTTATTTACGTATCAATTTTTAGTCGAACAAAACCTAAATGTCATGGTGGTTGCTACTAAAAAAGATAAAGTACCTAAAACACACCAGTTCAAACAGGAACAAGCGATTAAAAAACTACTTAAAAACCCCGTGATCTTTTATGCTTATTCAAGCGTAACGAAAGATAATTTAGACTTAATTGAAAATGAAATCAGAAATCAGGTGAGCATGGTTGAATAAAGTCGTCATTTTGACGGATTCTACCGCCGATTTAAGTCGCATGTATACCATCGAACAAGATGTCTCCGTCATTCCTCTTTTCATACGTTTTGAAGATGAGGTTTATAAAGATGGCGTAGATATCTCCATTGGTGAACTTTTCACCAAGGTCGATGAAAAAAAAGAAGTAGCACGTTCAACTGGACTTCGTTCAGGTGATTTTCATAATGCCTTCAATAAGTATATTAAACGTGGTTACGATATTTTATATATCGGAATTGGTTCAAATCTATCATCAACGATTCAATCTGCTTTAATCGCAAAACAAGAATTAGAAGCAAAAAACATTTATATTGTCGATTCAAAATCCGTTTCAGCTGGCTTAGGATTACTCGTCATGCATGCCGTTGAACTTAGAAAACAAGGTCTTGATGCCCAAAAAATGAAGAAAAAGTTAGATGAACTCGTTCCTCGACTTCATTTTTATTATGTGCTCTCTGATCTTGATTTACTTTATCAAACATCAAGAATTACACCGTTTAAATTAAAACTTGCAAAACTAACCCATTTAAAACCGATTGTAACGATGGTTAATGATCGTGTTGAAATGATTTATCGTTCATTTGGTTCAATCGAACATGGTGTACATAAGATGATGTATTTCATCGAAAAAAAGAAAAAACATCAACATTTTATGAAGATGATGATTACGCATAGTTTACCTGATGAACAAGCAGATACATGTTATGAATACATTCAAAAACATTTAAAACTCGAAAAATTATATATGAATCCTCTGGGATGCGTCTTAGGTGCATCCGCAGGGAGAAACGCATTTGGGGTTGCTTATTTACTTAAAGAGACACCAAGAAAGGATTAACATGAAACTTATTCTACGCTTTACACTCATTTTTTTACTCAGCATAACACTTGCTTCGTGTGAGTTATTTGTATCAAATGATGGTCCTTTTGAGATTACCTTTGATTCCAATGGCGGAAGTGAAGTGGATTCTATGATGGTCGAACAATTTGACCCTTTTATTCCTGAAAGCGTGCCAGTTAGAGAGGGTTACGTTTTTGTAGGATGGTATATCGATGAAGATTTATATTATCCGATGAGCTTTCAAACAGGAACCAATAGACCACTGACACTATATGCGAAATGGATTGAAGTTGGATCTTCAGTTGACCAGCAAGCCATTATTGATCATATTCTCGCATCCCTAGATCTTATGACGTTAATTGAAGGACATGTGGTTGATATGCTTGATGAAGTCGAACAAAGTGTTGTTATGATTGATACCTATCAAGGCTTTGTTTTAGATGGCGGTGGATCGGGTGTCATCTATAAAAAAGAAGGTAACACCTATTATGTATTAACCAATGAACATGTGGTAAATGGTTATGATTCTGGTGAATTTATTATCACGGTTTTTACACCAGAGGGGGAAGTCACCATCCCAAGATCTGCGATCACACTTCGTGGTTCTACAGTGTTACACGATTTAGCAGTTTTATCATTTACTTCTGAAGAAAGTTTTGAAGTGATCGAATTTGCCCAAAAATCAGATCTTCATGTCGGTGAATTTGTGTTTGCCATTGGTTCACCTTTAGATTTACCCAATACACAGACTTTAGGTATTATTTCTGCACTCGACCGCGAAATGGCAGATGATTTAGGTATGGATACCGTCACCGTACAACATACAGCAGCTATTAATCCAGGGAACAGTGGCGGTGCTTTAGTTGATATTTACGGAAAACTTGTTGGTATTAATACCATGAGTTATGTCGATGAAACGGTTGGAGAAGGTATTGGTGGGTTGCATTTTGCGATTCAAATCGATATCATTTTACAAGTGATTGATAGCCTTGAATAACATGAATCAAAAACGTTTAATCAATATCCTACTTGTGATATGGATCTTAATCATTTGGGGTAATTCACTGATGCCAGGTGATGTTTCATCTTCTCAAAGTGGATTTGTTGTTGGTTTATTTACATATGTCTTAGATTTAATTAAAATCAGTTATAACGAAGTCACATTATCTAGCTTAATCCGTAGTGTTGCTCATTTTACAGAGTTCTTTATTTTAGGCATGATTTTAGTCTTAAGATTTAAAAACATCTTTATATCCTATGGTATTGGTTTAGTGATTATCTTCACTGATGAAATCATCCAAATCTTTGTTCCAGGAAGAGCATTTGAAGTTAAAGATTTAATCGTTGATACGTTTGGATTAAACTGGGGAATACTGATTGTAGCTGGAATTATCTATCTCATTAAACGAAATCAATTAAAATCGCTTGAATGAGATCACATTACGTGATAGAATAAGGTAAATAGCAATGAAGAGGAAGAGTACCAAAACACTTGATTTTAGAGACAGATTGGTTGGTGAAAAATCTGATAAGTCTTTGGGAAGGTCGCCTTGGAGCTGATGATGCGATGAGTGTCATCCGTAAGCCGCGTTAAGGCATAATGAGGGCTAGAGCAATCTAGAACTAAGGTGGTACCGCGTAATTATACGTCCTTAGCTTAAGGGCGTTTTTATTTTTTTTAAGAGGTGAAGTATGAAAACTTTAGTTACTGATAGACTCATTTTAAGAGGTTTGAAAGTTGATGATCTTGATGATTTCTTTTCATACTGCAGAAAACCCAAAATTGGCCCAATGGCGGGTTGGGCACCTCATAAAACCATCGAAGATTCTTATGATATTTTAAGAATTATGATCAGAGAAAATGAAGTGTGGGGAATCACTTTAAAAGAAAGTGATCACCTTATTGGAACGATTGGACTTCATGTAAGAAACTTTGATAATGCACTTTTAAACCAAAAAGAGATAGGTTATGTCTTAGATGACAACTATTGGGGAAAAGGTCTCATGCTTGAAGCGGTAGATGCTATACTCAAATACGCATTTCATAACTTGGAGCTTACAAGAGTGATTTGCGGTCACGCGACCAACAACATCCAATCCAAACGCGTGATCGAAAAATCTGGATTTATATACACACATAACGAATTTAGAGACCATTATGATCACACTAAAATAGAGATCATGATGTATATGGTTGAAAAAACGGATTACAAGGAGAGACAAAAATGACAAACTTAAAAACAAAATACGACTTTCTAGAAGTTGAAGAGGGTCGCTATCAAACATGGTTAGAGAAAAAATACTTTGAAAGTGGCGATATCAAAAAAATCCCTTTCACAGTTGTGATTCCACCCCCCAATGTCACAGGTAAATTACACCTCGGACATGCTTGGGATAATACGTTACAAGATATCATCGTTAGAAGAAAAAGAATGATGGGTTTTGATACGCTCTTTTTACCAGGTATGGATCATGCAGGCATCGCGACGCAAGCAAAAGTTGATGAACGTTTAAAACAACAAGGAATTTCACGTTATGATTTAGGTCGTGAAGGCTTTTTAAAGCAAGCATGGGACTGGAAAGATGAATATTCATCGCATATCCGTAAACAATGGGCAGCTTTAGGTAATTCTTTGGATTACACAAAAGAAAAATTTACTTTAGATAGTGATTTAAACAAAGCCGTTAATCATGTTTTTATCAGCCTTTATAAGAAGGGTTATATTTATAGAGGACACAGAATCATTAACTGGGACGTTGAAGCGAAAACTGCATTATCTAATATTGAAGTAGAACACGTAGAAACTGCAGGTAAACTTTATTATTTTAGATATCCCTTTGTTGATGGTAGTGGCTATTTAGTGATTGCAACCACACGTCCTGAAACGATGTTTGGTGACCAAGCACTGATGGTTCACCCAAAAGATGAAAGATATCAACACTTTATTGGTAAAAAAGTATTCATTCCAGGAACAAACGTTTCAATTCCTGTCATTACTGATGATTATGTTGATATGACTTTTGGTAGTGGTGTTGTTAAAGTAACACCAGCACATGATGCAAACGACTTTGAGGTTGGAAAACGTCATCATTTAAACATGCCTTTATGCATGGAAGAAGATGGTACCATGAATAGCCTAGCCTTTCAATATGAAGGTATGGAAAGATTTAGTTGTAGAGAAGCTTTAATTAAAGATTTAAAAGCATTAGATTTAGTTGAAAAGATTGAAGATTACACGAATAATGTTGGTTACAGTGAACGGACAGGCGTTGTTGTTGAACCGAGATTATCTCTTCAATGGTTTGTTAAAATGGATGAACTCGCTGAAATCACCTTAGAAAGATCAGAAGCTGAATTTGTTCCTCAAAGATTTAAGAAGGTATTTACCAACTGGATGACTGATATCCAAGATTGGTGTATTTCAAGACAACTTTGGTGGGGTCATAGAATTCCTGCATGGTATAAAGGTGATGAGGTTAAAGTTCAAATAGTATCACCTGGTGATGATTGGGTTCAAGATGAAGACGTTCTTGATACGTGGTTTTCATCTGCACTTTGGCCATTTTCAACACTAGGCTGGCCTACAATCTCAGAAGATTATAAACGTTATTATCCAACTGATGTTTTAGTTACAGGTTATGATATCATTTTCTTCTGGGTTGCACGTATGATTTTCCAAGGTCTAGAATTTACAGGCGTGGATCCCTTTAAGCATGTTTTAATTCACGGTTTAATTCGTGATAAAGAAGGCAGAAAGATGAGTAAATCTTTAGGCAATGGAGTTGACCCCATGGATGTCATTAAAAAATATGGTGTTGACGCCTTAAGATATTTCTTATCAACGAATTCTGCACCAGGAGCAGATTTACGTTATGAAGAAGAAAAAGTTGAATCTTCATGGAACTTTATTAATAAGTTATGGAACATTACACGCTTTATCACGATGAATATCGATGATTACAGCGTTGAAATGGATGAAAAATCACTCACTGCTGTTGATCAGTGGATTTTATCAAGACTAAATGAAGTGATCATTGAAGCGGATTATAACTATGATAAATACGAGTTTGGTGAAGCATCACGTGCTTTATATAACTTTATTTGGGATGAGTTTGCAGCATGGTACGTTGAGTTTGCAAAAATTAATTTAGCAGATCCCCTTTTGAGAAAAAATACACAAGCAATATTACTCCATGTTTTAAAAGCTGTTTTAAAGATGATGCATCCGTTTATTCCATTTGTCACTGAGAAATTGTTCTTAGAAATCTCAAATGAACCCTCAATCATGATTTCTAAATGGCCAGTTGCTGGTAAAATTGACCATCAAGCCATTGAAATCGTCAGAGAAATGATGGATGCGATCACCAAAGTCAGAAATTTAAGAAGTGAATCAAATGTAGCACCTTCTAAGCCACTTGATATTCATTTGGTTATTGAAGACTCTGGCATGCTTAACCTCATGAAGTCGAAGTTTGATTTATTCAAGAAATTCATGAATACTGGCGAACTCATTATGGAACATGCTTTATCGATTAAAGACGAAACTATTTTACTCGTTGGTAAACGGATTCAAACGTTTGTTTTAAAGAAAGACATCATTGACCCAGAAAAAGAAAAAGAAGCACTTTTAAAACAAAAGAATGCGTTAGAACAAGAGATTAAACGAAGCGAAGCGATTTTAAACAATCCAAACTTTGTAAGTAAAGCTCCAGAAGCTAAACTGAATGCAGAAAAGGAGAAATATCAGTCCTATCTGAAACAATATGAGATGGTGATTGAGAAATTAAAGAACTATGTTTCATGATGTTCATGAAGCCATCCATTGGCTTGAAGTACAAATTAAATTTAAACCAAAAACCGATTTAACACGCATGCGTGAAGCATTAATGAAGTTAGATCTTGATTTATCAAGCATGAAAAAGATTCATATTGCTGGAACGAATGGTAAGGGTTCAGTAGCAAGTTATATCTCACATATCTTAATTGAAGCAGGTTATAAGGTGATGACATTTACATCACCTTATCTTGTGCGTTTTAATGAACGCATTAGACTTCAAATGAAAGAAATACGTGATGATCATTTACTCACTTTAACCAATCAAATCTATGCATTTAATGAACAATTTAAAGCATCTTTTGGTGAAACTCTATCTTTCTTTGAACTTTTAACCTTAATGTCATTGATCTATGCCAAAGATCAGGGTGTTGATGTCATCGTGATGGAAGTTGGATTGGGTGGGTTACTTGATGCTACAAACACCTTGAATTATGATTTATCATTGATTACTTCGATTGGTTTTGATCATATGAAGCAACTTGGAAACACACTTGAATCGATCGCATCCAATAAATTAGGCATTTTAAAAAAGGGAAATCACTTAATTACGACCGTTGATCCCACACTTCATGCATATTTTAATGAGCACGTAACTCGTATTGGTGCAACCATGAAGACACTCACATTAAGTGATGTTTCAGTGATGACTTATGAACCTTTAGTCTATATGTATCAAGGTGTAACGTATCAAATCGCTTTACGCGGTCAATACCAAATCTTAAATTCACTTTTAAGTATTGAAGCCATTCATAATCTTTTTAAAGAGATCAAAGATGAAACGATTCAAAAAGCATTGAAGAAAACGGTATGGAGTGGACGCTTAGAAGAAATTGATTATAATGTCTTTATTGATGGTGCTCATAATACACACGCGATCGATGCTTTAATCGAAACTGCAAAATCAACATTTAAAGATCATGAGATTTGGGTTTTATTTTCTGCATTAGGTGATAAAGATATTAAAGGCATGCTTGAAAAAGTAGAAACGTTTGCCAAAAGAATCGTTGTAACAACGTTTCCTGATCCAAGATTTCAAGATTTAACTGAGGTTGCTAAAGGGTATCAAATGATTCCTAGTGCGATGAATGCCATTGAAACCTTAAAGAAGGAAATGACTGCAAATACGATCTTAATTATCACGGGATCACTTCATTTTATTGGTTTTATCAAGAAAAATTACTACAGAACTTGTTAAATGATGAAAAATGAAAGAAAAGTCTTGCATTTTTCTTTCATATACGTATAATAGAGTTAAATTCGTTGATTGAGAAGAGTAATACCATAAAAATCAATTCTCTAGCGAGCTTGTGACGGTGAAAGACAAGCAGAAAAGATCGGTATGAATGGCCTCATGAGAAGCAGGGTGAAATAAAGTAGCCTGCGCCGGGAGTTCCCGTTATTGAACAAGAATATTAAAGTCTTAAATGATGGCGTATTCGATGAAGGAGAAATGAACATTTCTTAAATTTGGGTGGTACCACGAGCGATTCGTCCCAATGATGAATCGCTTTTTTTGTTCATTTTATCCAGAAGAACCCACGAAGACGGAAAGGGAAATCATGGAGTTTGGAAAGTTTGGGGGACAATTTGTTCCCGACCACATCTTGGTTGCGGTCAAAGAAGTTGAGGAGGCTTATAATTTCTATAAGCAGGATGCATCATTTCAAAAAGAATTAAATGATCTTTTAAATGATTATGCGAATCGTCCGTCACTGCTCTATTTTGCAAAAAATATGACAGAAGATTTGGGTGGTGCGAAAGTGTATTTAAAACGTGAAGATTTAAATCATACTGGTGCACATAAGATTAATAATGTCTTAGGTCAAGCTTTATTAGCTAAGCGTATGGGTAAGACAAAGTTAATTGCAGAAACCGGTGCTGGACAGCACGGGGTTGCAACAGCAACCGCTGCAGCGCTCTTAAAGATGGATTGCGAGATTCATATGGGTGCTGTTGATATTGAAAAACAAGCTTTAAATGTGTATCGTATGCGTTTATTAGGAGCTAAAGTCGTTTCTGTTGAATTTGGATTAAAGACATTAAAAGAAGCTGTTGATAGTGCCTTAATGACTTGGGCAAATGAATTAGAACATACATTTTATTTAATTGGGTCAGCTGTTGGACCACATCCTTATCCTTTAATGGTGAAAGATTTCCAATCCGTGATCAGTAAAGAGATTAAAGTACAGATATTAGAAAAAGAAGGAAGACTACCTGATGCAGTCATAGCTTGTGTGGGTGGAGGTTCAAATGCGATTGGTGCGTTTGCTGCATTTTTAG
>MIDA01000071.1 GCA_001830045.1 Tenericutes bacterium RIFOXYA12_FULL_35_10
TAGCTCTTCTTTTTATTTCTTAATTAATCTCGATACACTCATCATCATTCAGTTTTCAAAGACCTTCCGCACTTCCCTCATCGGGCGTGCTTTATCATTCTATCATTATAAAATGACCTTGTCAATATGTTTGGAAGAGTTTTTAACTCTTATCCACAAGGTCTTATTATAAATGGTGGAGGGGGGCAGATTCGAACTGCCGAACCCGTAGGGAGTAGATTTACAGTCTACCGCGTTTAGCCACTTCGCTACCCCTCCATTTTTGGGCTTGCTTTTATATTCTATCGTATCATTAGCAAAAATGCAACCACTTTTCACACAAAATTGTTTTTTTGCGTTGTAAACCTTTTTATGCCTATAATAAAAGCCATTTAAGTCTAGTTTTTGTGTGAAAAAGACCTCTATGGCTATGTTCTTATTTAATTTACGTAGTAACTTTACAGTGCTGTTGATTTAGTCATTAAGACACTTTTTACTCTTTTGTCAAAATCAGTCTTCATCATCATCACTTCTCTACCACATTTAATACATTTAACCTTGACCTCTGCACCAACTCGCAAGACTTGCCATTGATCGCTACCACAGACGTGATTCTTTTTCGTTATCACTGTGTCTCCAATTTGATATTTCATTTTTTAATCAGTCTTTCTATGACTTCTGATGGCATATGATCTTTGAGGTAAATTGTTATTTTTTTATCATCAACTTTGACTTTGAAGCCTAATACTTGTGTGAGTTGTGTTTCTTCAGAATAATATTTTGATTTATCTTTTCGTTCTATTTTGTTTGTTTTATCTTCAACTTTTGTAAGTTCTTCGATTTGACGAACGCTTAATTGGTGTTTAATAATGCGATGAGCAAGTTTGATTATTTGATTATCGTCTTCAAGTTTACTCAACGCTCTTGCATGTCCCATACTAATCTGATTGGTCAATAGTAATTGCTGAACTTCAATAGGTAAGTTAAGCAAACCTAATGTGTTAGTTACATGAGAGCGACTTTTTCCTACTTTTGTTGCTAACTCTGTTTGAGTAAGCTTTAAACTTTTCATCACAATTTTATATGCTTCAGCCTCTTCAATTGGTGTCAAGTTTTCTCTTTGTAAGTTTTCAGCTAATGCAATTTCAGCAACTTTTGCTTCTTCATATTGTCGAATGATTGACGGTATTGTTTTTAAACCTACCTTTAGGGCTGCACGATATCTTCTTTCACCAGAAACAATAATGTAACCTTGTTTCACCTTTTTAAGAATGATGGGTTGAAATACACCATGTTCTTTAATCGATTGAGCAAGTTCATTAATTTTTTCTTCGTCAAAAATACGTCTAGGCTGAAATGGGTTAGGTTGAATATTTGATAAATAAATTTCTTCAATGACTTCCCCTTCAAGTACGTCATCAATGTGATGTTCCTGTAATAAATCTGTAAATGTTCTAGCTTTCTTTTCTTCGCTCATTGTTATTTACAATCTCCTTTGCTAAAGATTTATATAACTTTGCCGCAGGTGATTTAGGTGCAAAAGTAAGTACTGGTAGGCCATATGTAGGTGCAACTTGAGCTGCTACATTGCTGGTTATAATGGTATCAAAAACGCCTTCTTTAAAATAATCCTTAATCTCGTGAACAATTTCCCATCCAGCTTTTGTGCGTTTATCTAACATCGTGAGTAAAACGCCTTCTATTTCAAGTGATCTATTATTGATCTTCATCTTTTTTTGAACAATACGTATTGTGTTTAACAATTGGGTTAAACCATCAATCGCTAAAAATTGACATTGAACAGGTATTAGCACTGAATTAGATGCGTAAAGAGCGCTAATCGTAAGAAGTCCTAAGCTTGGGGGACAGTCAATTAAGATAAAGTCATAGAGGTGTTCAATTTGGGCAAGTTTATGACTTAGAATGTATTCTCTGTCTTCGTGGTCTAGCTTTACTTCTATATGAGCGAGTTCAATGGTCGAAGGGATTACATCCACGTGAATATCAGGTAAGTGAATAATCGTTTCCTCGATTGTTTTTTGCTCTAATAGCACATCATTAATCGAAGCGTAGAGCATGCTTCGGTTGATACCTAAACTTGTCGTCGTACTTGCTTGTGGATCAAAATCAACAAGTAAAACACGTTTGTTGTGTTCAGCAAGCGCAGCTGATAAGTTGACACTCGTAGTTGTTTTTCCAACGCCGCCTTTTTGGTTAGAAACAGCAATGATTTTACCCATGCTTTCATCCACCTACTTTCTATATATTATTATAAAGGCTTATTCATCATTTGTGTATAAGTTCTTGGAAACCCAGAAATATGTTTCGTTTTCTTAATAAGTATATTCATTCGCTGACCGTAACCTTGAGGAAGTTCAAACTGCTTTTTATTGACAATTTGCCCTCCAAGATATTTAATGGCATTTTCTGCCTCTTCTATCTCTAATTCAGCCTGTTGACCCTTTGGTGCAATGAAAAAGTGATCATTTTTTACCATAGGAATTCCCATTTCAGATATAAGTGAAAGATGTCCTAACGCTCTTGCGGTTACAACATCAAATTCATTCTGGTGATTGATAGCAAATTCTTCAATCCTTTGATGGTATAAACTTATATCACTTAAATGCAGTTTTTCAACAAGTTGAGTTAAAAATGTAATTCGCTTATTAAGTGAGTCTACAATTGTAATTTTAAGATGTGGGAACATGATTTTAAGCGGTATACTTGGAAAACCTGCCCCAGCGCCCATATCACAAACTGAATCTATATGATTGAAGTCTAACACATTGACAAGTGATAACGAATCATAAAAATGCTTATAAAAAACTTCATTTATTTCGGTTATACGCGTCAAATTAGTGATTTGATTGTATGAAATTAAGAACTCATAGTAGATTTCAAATAGGTGCATTTGTTCAGGTGTTACTTCCAGTTTTAATTCCTTTTTGATATCTATTTTAAAGTCCATGATTTAGTACTCCAGATTCTAAAAATACAAGCAAAATAGAAATATCAGCAGGATTTACACCGGAAATACGTGAAGCTTGTCCAACTGTTTTTGGTCTGACTCTATTTAATTTTTCTCGGGCTTCTGAAGAAATATTTTTGATCTTTAAATAATCAATATGATCCGGAATATGCTTATATTCTAGGCGTTGCATTTTTTCTGCTTCTCTTAATGCTTTTTGTATATATCCTTCATACTTAATCTTAATCTCAAGCTGCTCGATAATATCTTCATTTGTGTATTCTGGAATAAAATGCATCACATCTTCAATACTGATTTCAGGACGTTTTAATAAATCAGCGACTGAAACAGATTCATAGATGGGTGAAGAATTCCTTTGAGATAAATAAGCATTGTTTTCTGCATTCGGCATGATTTTGGTTTCTTCTGCTTTTTTAACAAGATCATCAAATGATTTTTTCTTATCTTGATATCGTTGATACGTTTTATCATCAACTAATCCCACTTGGTAACCATAATCACGTAATCTTAAATCCGCATTATCATTTCTTAAAAGTAAGCGGTGTTCGGCTCTTGATGTAAGAAGTCTATATGGATCTAAAACCCCTTTTGTAACAAGATCATCAATTAATACACCAATATACGCTTCATGGCGTTGTAAAATCAATGGCTCTTTACCATCAATGCTAAGGGCAGCGTTAATCCCAGCCATTAAACCTTGACCAGCAGCTTCTTCATAGCCACTCGTGCCATTGATTTGTCCTGCGCAAAATAAGTTGGATATCATCTTTGTTTCTAGTGTTGGATACAGTTGAACAGGATTAATCGCATCATATTCAATGGCATACGCATATCGTATGATTTTTACATTTTCTAAACCAGGTATCGTTCTAATCATCATTTCTTGTATATGTCTTGGAAGGCTTGTTGAGAATCCTTGAACATACATTTCGTTGATTTCCATGCTCTCTGGTTCGATAAAAATTTGATGACGTTCTTTGTCGCTAAAACGAACGACTTTATCTTCAATTGATGGACAATAACGAGGGCCAACACCTTCAACGACACCACCATACATTGCAGATTCACCTAAATTTAAGTTAATTATCTCATGTGTTTGATTGGAAGTGTGTGTGAGGTAACATAGCTCTTTCGGATTGTTATCGTAATAGATTTCATCAAAACTAAACGTATGATTAATTGCATCACCAGGTTGTGGCACCATTTTTGAATAATCAATACTATCACGTGCAATACGTGGAGGTGTTCCCGTCTTCAAGCGTATGACTTCGAAGCCAAGTTCTTTTAGCTGTTTGCTGATACCAAACGTTGTGGGATCACCGGTTGGTCCAGATGTCGTTTTTTCTTTACCAATTAATATATTGCTAGCTAAATAAGTGCCAGTTGTCAAGATGACTGTTTGGCTATAAATCATGGTTCCATCTTGTAAAATAATACCTTTAACCGTTTGATTTTCAATAATCAACTTATCTACAAGAGCTTCTAGCAAAGTTAAATTTTTAGTCTCTTTTAAGACTCGTAGCATAATTTTTGGATATTTTAGTTTATCAATCTGTGCACGTAGTGCACGAACTGCTGGTCCTTTTGAAGCGTTTAGCATCTTCATTTGAATTTGTCCTTCGTCTGCACTTTTCGCCATTTGACCGCCTAAAGCATCAATTTCACGAACAACAATTCCTTTTGCTGGACCGCCAATTGATGGGTTACAAGGCAAAGAAGCAACCTTATTGAGGTTGCCTGTGACAAGTAACGTATTTTTATTCATTCGTGCCATGGCAAGAGCAGCTTCTACACCAGCATGTCCCCCACCGACAACGATTCCATCATAAATCATATAATCACTTCTTTATTTCAATTTTCTTATCACAAAATCAGCAAGTTTTTCACTTGTAAATCCAAAATGTGCCATTGCAACTTCACCTGGTGCACTGACGCCAAATGTGTCTAACCCATAAACCGTCGATGTATATTTATACCATGACATGCTTGATGCCATTTCGATTGCAATAATTTTTGCTCGCTTAGGTAATATCTCTTTTTGATACTTCTGTGTTTGTTGTTCAAAAAGATAATGTGATGGCATACTTACAACACGAAGATCATAACCTTTATGCTTGAGCAACTCTTTGGTTTGCATTGCTAGATCAACTTCAGAACCGCTTGCTAAGAGAATACCATCGCATGCTTTTTCTTCTTTTGATACGCAATATGCGCCTTTTGAAACTCCTTCATAAGAGGTAGATGGATAATTATTGACATTTTGTCTTGTCAAAATAATAACGGTTGGTGTCGTTTTCGATTCCATCGCTATCTTCCATGCGGCAAGTGTTTCATGTGTGTCAGCTGGACGAATCACATTTAAATTAGGAATAGCTCTTAATCCTGCGAGTTGTTCAATAGGTTGATGTGTTGGTCCATCTTCACCTACTGCAATACTATCATGAGAGAATACAAAAATTGAAGGAATATGCATGATTGCAGAAAGTCTGATTGCTGGCTTCATATAATCGCTAAATACGAAGAATGCACCGCCAAAGACTTTGAGTCCACCATGAAGTACCATACCATTAACAACCGCTCCCATAGCATGCTCTCTAACACCAAAATTTAAATTTCGAGCGAGTGAATTATGACGTTCAAAATGGCCATCAGCACCCTTAGCTTTTGTTGACGCTGTTAAATCTGCTGAACCACCGATTAAGTTTAGATGCATCGCTGATAATCTTTGGATAATCTTACCGCTAATGTTACGTGTAGCATCTTGTTTAGATGATATGTCATCACGGAAATCTTCAAGATTAATCACCGTATTTTCATTTATAAATGACTCATAGAGCGCATAATCTTTTGGATATGCTTCCTTATATAAATCCATCATATTCAACCATTTACGATAAACGCGTTGACCCCTTAAAGTCACTTTTTTTCTAAAGTGATCATAAATATCTTGAGGTACATTAAAAGGTTCTTCATGCCAATTAAGTGCATTGCGTAGTTTATTTGCTTCATCTAAACCAATGGGAGAACCGTGAACTTTACTGGTCCCTTGCCCTGAAGTCCCATATCCAATGACCGTCTTAATTTCAATAATTGAAGGTAAATCATTTACTTTTTTTGCTTTATTAATGGCCTTATTTATAGATTGAAGATCATTTCCATCTTTAATCAGTTGGTAGTTCCACCCCATAGATTCAAATTTTTTCTGATGATTTTCACTATAAGCAAGTGAAACTTTCCCATCAAGTTGAATATCGTTAGAATCAAATAAAACGATCAGTTTTCCTAATCCAAGGTGACCTGCTAAACTCATCGCTTCAAGAGCAACACCTTCTTGTAAATCACCGTCACCACAAATAACATAGGTAAAATGGTCAACAACTTTAAATTGTTCTTTATTAAAACGTGCAGCTAAGTGTTTTTCAGCAATTGCCATACCTACAGCATTCGAAATACCTTGTCCGAGTGGACCACTCGTCGTTTCAACACCTTCAGTATGTCCATATTCAGGATGTCCTGGTGTGTTTCCAATTTGTCTAAAATTTTTGAGATCCTCCATGGATACTTTATATCCAGAAAGATGATTTAATGCGTATAAAAGCATAGAGCCGTGTCCTGCTGATAAGATAAAACGATCACGATTCATCCACTTTGGAACTTTGACATTAATTTGTAAATGCTCAGTGAATAATTGATAAGCCATCGGTGCAGCACCTAGCACGATTCCTGGATGTCCACTGTTTGCTTTATTGATCGCATCTACACCTAGCATGCGAATCGCATTAATTGCTCTTTGTTCCATCATTTGATTCATCCTCACTCATTTTATCTTCATCATTTGATAATTCTTGTTGTTCTTGTGCTTGTTGTTCATTAAATTTAAAGTATGCTTGATAATGATCTTCTTGTGCTTTAATTAAAGATTCAAACTGTTCATTACCCATGTGTGCACGGATTAAATCTTGAGCTTTTAAATTTTCATCTCTAACTTTTTTATTGACAAGACGACTTTGAAACATGTTACTTACAACGACTAAAACAATCATACCAAGTAAGATTTGAAGTGTGTAATCTTTAAATACAAATGTTGCTAAAGCAGCAATGATTACATAAATAACTAGTGTCGGAATAATAAACCACATATTAATTTTCTTGCTAATTCCTCCAACAGACTCTAAAAAATTCAACCAAATATGATTTACTTCTGGTTGATAAAAAGCTTCTAAAGATTCATGATATGATTTTTCAATGAGTACTTTATAATTGGTGCCATCAGATGTCCAAATGGCAAAGCGACCACGGCTTGCAAATTGATATAAAAAAGGTGTTTCATTCATATAGTGAAATTCAATCATTTTCCCGTCAATTTCTTGAGACATAAAAGGCTCATTGTTAAGTTGACGATATATTTTTGGGTTTAGTTTCATAGGTCATACCTCCATTATTTTTATTATATCATCTCTTGAGATGTTTCTTGTGAATATGTGAAACATTGAAAATCCCCATCAAGCATCATCACCCACATAGTAAACACGCTTATGGCTGCTTCAATCAAGACCTGACCAGGTTCACATGATACTATTGAATGATGATGCTTGATGGGGAGTTCGTTATCTATTTTGTGCGTAATTTTTTAAAGAAATCTTTTACAATTTTTTGGGATTCTTCCGCCATAATACCCGATTCAACTTCAATATGGTGATTAAAAGGTACGTCAAGAAGTTGAATAACACTATCAACGCCACCTGCTTTTGGATCTTTGGTTCCATAATACAAATGTTTAATCCTTGCTTGAATCATTGCACCAGCACACATGGGGCATGGTTCCATTGTAACATAAACGTCACAATCTTCCAATCGCCAGCTTCCAATTTTTTTTGTTGCTTTCATCATCGCTAAAAATTCAGCATGTGCATGAAAAGATTGTTTTTTTTCTCTCAAATTATGCGCTCTAGCGATAATCTTATTTTGGTATACAACAACTGCACCCACAGGAACTTCATCTTTAAGAAATGCTTTTTCAGCTTCTTTTAAAGCTGCCTTCATGTACTTATTTTTTAGGTTTTCCTGGGACTTCATGATAATGTCTCGATCTTGGCTCATAGGACTCATTAGCTCCTACAAGAATGGTTGGATCCGTATACTGTGCAGGCTTTCCGTTGATGATACGTTGTGTTCTTGTTGCAGGTAATCCACTTTTTACACAAATTGCAGTGAGTTTAGTAACAAACTCAGCACGTGCTAAAAGTTCTGGCATTGGTCCAAAAGGTTCTCCTCTAAAATCACGATCTAATCCACCTACAATCACGCGAATTCCGCGATCAGCTAAATCCTCTGCGATTTGCACAATATCGTGATCAAAAAACTGTACCTCATCAATAACAACTGCATCTGTATCTTGTTTGACATAGTTTAACACTTCGATGCTTTGTTCAATAATAATTGAAGGTTTTTTACTCATATTATGTGACACAATTTCTTCAGCCGCATATCTTGTATCAATTTTGGGTTTAAAGACAAGCACATTTTGCTTTGCATATTCAAGACGTTTGATACGTCTAATCAATTCTTCTGTTTTACCAGCGAACATGGGTCCACAAACGACCTCAATGAATCCATTCTTATATGTATGATACATGTGCAAAATCCCCTTTCCCATCGATGCACTAATAAAAAACGTGATGATTTATCACGTTATTTGTTGTCTTACTTCTTTTCGTTTAGACCATAGCGTCTATTAAATTTTTCAACGCGTCCAGCTGCTTGAACAAAGGTTTGTTGTCCGGTGTAGAATGGATGGCAGTGTGAGCAAGTATCGATGCGAAGGTTATTCGCTGTTGTTCCCACTTCATATTCAGTTCCACATGTCGCACATTTGACCTTATTCACGTAATACTTTGGGTGAATTCCTGGTTTCATATGTTTTCTCCTTCCGCCATGACAACGTGTCATAGTAAG
>MIDA01000072.1 GCA_001830045.1 Tenericutes bacterium RIFOXYA12_FULL_35_10
TTACACTCTGTTACTATTGAGTACTTTTCATATATAGCTAGATCTTGCTTGATTACAATGAGTAAGTCTATATCACTAGACTGATGTTCATAACCTTTTAGTAATGATCCATACAGATAAAAACTATCAATACTGTATTTATCTTTTAACTCTTCCTTATGCTCGATGATTGTAGCAATGATTTTCTCCTTTGAAATAACCAATTGATTATCTCTGATTTGAACTTCGTTTTTTCGATTATGGAGTTCATTGGCAACAATTACACCATACATAATCGTCCAATCTTTTGTTAAGTCTTTAATTGCCGTTTGATATTTTTCTACTTCTGACGGATATAGTGTAAAAAGTGTATATCCCTGTTTGTATAGAATAAAGTTCACAAGTAGATGAGCAAACGGTAGTCTTTTCTTAGGGCGTAGTTTATAAACAGTTTGATGCATAATTGATGCATTTATATGTGCCGACTCTTCTCTTTGTTTGTAATAATCTTCCAATAGTTTCTCAACTTTTTTGTCACTTAATTGATGCTCTGTCAGCAAATAATAAGCTCTTTTTAGTGATTTTTTTGTTATACCTTCACATTTATTGTTTTGCAAGTATTTAAATGCATCAACATAATTCTTAACTTCCTTTTCTGCTTTGGTTTTAGCTTCAATCTTGTCAAACCATAAAAGTTTGTACGTTTCATGAATGACATCACATTTCATGTATACATGTAAAAACTTAATTGATCGATAAATTGTTTTATCTGATAAACTTGTAACTATCATTGCAATCTCCTTATCTTAATTTATAGTTTTTAGTCTATGGTGGTTTTGATATTAATTTAGCCATGGTTTCACCTCCTACACTAATAAAAGATGTGATTGGGTTAGAAAATACAACCAAAAAGTCTATATTTTTTAAATTGTATTATTAATAGAATCTTCATCTACTATATATGGAGGTGAAAAAATGCACGATAACAAGATATCTAAACAAGAACAACATGATTTTCAAAAGGATAAAATTAAGAACCTGAACAAGTTTTTTATGAAATCAGTTGTATTTGGAACTTTACTTACATTTATGATGTTTATATTAGCTGTCATCATATTGTTGATAACAATTAATACACAAGACATTGATCAAACGTTAAAAATCAGTATTGTTTCTATGATTGCTACTTTTGTTTTAACTACAGCAAAGGCACTCATAGATAAGCTCATCATGGTTGTAACCTATATTGTTAGATTGCTCACAGAAGAGCAGCGAGGTTTCAGTAAAAATATTGGAATTGATATTGATGAAGTAGAATTTCTAGACGAAAAATCAGAAAATACGAGTGAGTAACAAAAAGTATAGCAAATCATCAGATCTGCTATACTTTTTTATATGCTTTCTTTAAGCTTTTTAATTATTTTATTGTATCTTTTTGACACAGCTTGTTGTGTAACATGTAATCTTTCAGCTAACTCGGTTTGATTAAGCGCTTTTTCATACGCATCTAAGAACTCACGTTCCTCGTCATTTAGTATCGATATGTCTAAAATATAGTTCTGATTTTGAGATTCATCTTCAATAGTGTTAATATATTCTTGATGATGATCATTTTGATTGTTCAGTCTAAAAGCATAATAAATTGGATCTTTTTCATATGCTTTTACAAAATTTATTCTACATGTTTTAATGACTTTGCTAAAATATTGAAATAGCTTTACATCACCAACAAAAACTTTATATACAGATTCAAATTCTTTTTTTTCTATTTGGTCATTTATGTCTAATACACTTTTTACTGTCATACCAAACTCGCTTAACAATTTCAATAAATATTTATTTTCCTTAATTATAATTTCTTCATTATCAGACCAACTAAATTTGAAATCATCATTTTCTTTTATTGGCTTTTTAAGTAAAACTTCGTGAATCTTCAAATATAAAGCCTGTCTAAAATCTTCTCTTTCTTGATAATCGACATATTTCAGATCCCTTAGTATCATCCATTTCAACTCCCGGATAATTTCGATAAATAATTCGTTATTAGCCTGATTAGAATACTTTTGATATAATATATACATAAAAATAGCCCACCTTTCATATATAGAAGATGGACTATTCCGTCAAAATACAACCAAGCGGCTTTATTCGTATGATGTAAAAGTTTTCATTTGCAAAGATAGACAGTATCTATTCCATCATTTACAACACTTGGTTTTTAATAAATCACTTGATCACAAGCATTTATTACAGCATTTCAGTTTGTCATAGTTTTGTATCAAGGTTTATCTTTGATTGACGCTCATTTAAACTGTTTGAGCCATTATCATTCGATAACTCAATAATTTCTGGTTGCTTACCATTTCCAAAATCAAGGGCTACATTATCAAAATGATCCCTTGTATCAATGATAGATATTTCTGGCTGTTTATTACTGTTAAATCCGTACTTAAAAATTTTGCTTGTCATCATTGCACCTCCTGATATCAATAAAACACTCAATACAACTAATACAAATCTACTTTTTTTCATTGTCTCACCTCCTTCTGATTCAATCATAAGGGCTATTTATAAAAAAAATAAGGGCAAGACTGTCCTATAATATGGGGGATTATAAATGAATGCTTTATTATATTCGAAAGAATTAGCAATGTATTTTGATATCTTAAGATTTCAACGTCATATATCTCAAGAGTCATTTACTGCAGAGATTGTATCCTTAAGACAGTATCGTAGATATCTAAAAGGGGAATATCAAATTCCTCAGTATGTTGTCAATAAGTTATCAAGAAGGCTAGGATTCAAGCCAGAATATTTATTGTTAGAATTCGAATCATCGAAAATGAAAGAGACTCAGGAAGTCAATAAATATCATAATTTCGTTGTTAATTATGATTTTGAAAATGCTAAACTTTTACGAGAATCTTTATCTTCACATCCTTTATTAGATGAAAACAATCATCGTATTTTTATTTACGCAAATCTTCTTTATGATTTTTACACTCATAAACTTAATGAGATCACTCTGATATCAAACATAAAAGAACTTATTAACTATACATCATTACTAAAAAACACTTCTTTCTCGTCAACAGAAATCATTATCTTAACATCGCTATTGTCGATTAGCAGTTTTAATGAAAAAGATAAAATTGTAAACATCCTAAGAGCTTATCTAGAAAACGAGAAATTCATCATTAGCGGTCATAATCAAAATACATTACTTTTGTGTCTTTATCGTTTAGCTGATTATTCTGGTCTATGCAACAATTATGACGATGTAATTGAGTTTTGCAAAAAAGGTATCATGTATTGCAATATGTTAAAAATCCATTATTTGCTTGAAGACTTCTACTATTATTCAGCACTAGCATTTAGCGCATTAGATCAGATTGATAAGGCACATGAAATGCTATATCTGTGTTATTGTGTGCTACAAATTGAAAACAATGCAGCTAAAACGAAAAAGTACTATCAATACATTGAAGGTGACTTTAATATTCGTAAGTTTGATAAATTCATAATTACTTATCTAAATAAAAAAAAACTAGAGCATAATTTGCCCTAGTGAAGCCGTGTATTAATCATGAGTCATAACTGATAAACGAGTTATACGTAACTGTTAGTAATATTATTTGTTTTCGATTCTGTGTTTTATAATATCTGGAATAATCGTCTTAACTTCAAAATGCACTAACATCATTTTATGTGCGAATGCTATTGCATCTATTTCCATATCTTGCATTAAGTAAGTCTCATCAGAGCTATTGGTAAATTTTGATTTATACTCACTTGTTTCTTTAACCCATAGTTCCTTAGTAGGGGAATCTATCTTGATGTTACCTTTGTATCGGTTATTGATCACTTCATGTTGAAAGGCATGTCTGGATTCATGAAAGCATGTTACCATGACTTCTAACCATTCAACTGATTCTAGCCAAGTTTCATTAAAACCAATAATATTATCGTTTCTTAAAAATACTGCATTGATGTCTTTTTTGTTGATATCATCATTAACAAAAAAACGCACCTCTGGCGTTTTGATCCCTAAAATCTTAGATGCAATCTCTACGCCTGTCATAGCTATCTCATAATTATCCATGCATACCCCCAGAGTTGTGTTTGATTGTTTTTAGTATATCACATTTAATTATTTATAAAAATACAAAAAAGCCATTGCATGATTTTACTCATACAATGGCTTAATATTGATCTATAATTTATTCTACTTACTTTGTGTCAATAATTTCTCAGCTATGATCTTCTCAGCTTCAGATAACGTTGATTTACCGTGCATTTTATTACTAAACGATATATACTCATCAATGATCGCTTCAATCTTACTTTGATTATCTTCAACAAAATGAACTGCTTTTTCTGTAGAACCTGTAAGATTCGATACCCATTCACTTAATCTTCCAATAACTGCATGCTTCTTATCGTCTCCATTGAGATAGGCTTCACCTTTTGATTTAGCAAGTTGATTCTTTTCTTCAACAATCATAATGAATTCTTTTATTGTCTTTTGCACAGTCTCATCAAAGACGATATCTTTTGCTTTTGATACGAGTTCTGACACAACCTCAGATGATTGTTTAATATCATCTTTAACCTCTTTAATCACTGCAGATAGACTTTGATTGACTTTTAGCTTAGATGTGATATAAAGCGTTAATAATGCTAAATTAATCACTAATAATATAATCTCAAGTGTTGTCACTGTTTTGTCCTCCTAGACGTTTATATATATTAACTTGTGAATCCTCTAACCTGGATACACGATGTTCTAAGATATTAACATCCTTTTTTAATGATCTAATATCTTGAGAGTGCATTTCAAGCAGGTTAAGCATCTTGACATTTTGCCTATCAATCTTTTGTAAGTTGTTTAAGATTTCATCATTGCTTAATTTGCTTTTTTTATCTTGTCTATTAAACTGTTTAATCGTTGTGAGAATAACTACAACCATAGTTACAATCCAATAGATCAGATTTTCCATCCTAAAAAATGTAATTAAATTATCCCAATCCACTATCCATCATCCTATTCCTATATTCTATTAAATACTCTAGTTCTGCTTCTAATTCATTTAAATAGCTTTGCCCTATCTCATTGTTCCAGTTACGCTTATAATCCATCATTTTGGTAAACCAGGGTTCTGGCACTGTTAAATTGTAATGGCCAGTCTTATCAAAGTTATCAACCATTCCTCTTAAGCGAAAGATGTGATAATGAGATTTTAAGTTTTGACTGATTTCAAATCGCATCTTTCCATAATCAATCTGTGCTTTTAGGTGTTTTAACATAAACTCTTTTGAATCACATTGTCTAACTTGTTCTAAAACATCAACAAATGAAGGATCAAGATAGATGATGTTTGAATCAATGCTCATTAAGTTATCCGCACTTGCTCTGTGATATGAGGTGATTGTTTCATCAAAGTTTTGTCTTTGAATAAATCTCTCTTTTGAAAAAACAAACAAATCAATCTCTTCCAGATTTAAATGAATATTTCCACTAAAATTATCGAGCACAAGTGTGATATCTTCATCACTTTCTTCATCTTGTAAGCCATATGCAATTGATCCACCATAATAGACAAGTAGTATTTTAGATGTTGGAAACAAACCTTGAATCTGATTAAGTAACTGGCTCATCAGGTTCAGAAACCTCATTGGAAACTACAGGATCTATCACATCAAAATCATCTGCAGCATCTTCAAAACCGATGACGTTTTCTTTTAGCCATAAATACCCACGTTCAATTGGATTCGTATCTAGAAATGTAGAATAATCACTTTGAGTGATTTCTATATCGATTTCTTCAATGGGATCCTTTTGTTCTTGTCTTGCTTCTTTAGATAAGTAGGTTGCGACACATAAAACGATTTTCTTTGCTGAATAACTAATATTGAACGCTGTAATTCTATGATAGGATGCTTGAACACCAAACTTTGTGTCTAAGTCTTTAATGATTGCCATAAGTTCCTCACTTTCTTTTTGTCCGGTATAGGGAGATTGACAAGATATCAGGTGACCCAAGATTTAACCCTGTATTGATGTAGATTTGCCCAAGACTACCATTAACTGAGTGTACAAAATCACATGACTTAATGGTTGTATTTCCTTGGCCAGATAAAGTCGTCACACTTTTACCATAAGCATTCCACTGTATCACATCACTTAAGGATGATCTAAATGTGGGTGATATCTCAAATGAAATCACTTTGGTAATCCCACTTGTGATGGTTGGTCCTGATTCATAACTATCTTCAATATACTGAACCGTTGAGTTTTTTACACTTCTTGTCTGATAAACACTACTTTCAGTGCTTGCATGATAGTTTAGATAACTACCTGTTAATGTGGATGATGCACCGGTTCTATAATATACATAGGTATCTGAAATATCTGCAGATGTACAATATGTCGATGAGATGATGTGCACTTTGTAAATATAGTCTGGATCAAATGCATGACTCAAAGTGTGTGTATAAGCATATCCTTCATAGGTATAGACAAGTTCCATTTCACCACCAATTTTGACAACTGATGATGGCGTTCTTGCATAAAGTGCATTGTTGTTATAATCAAAAGCAAGTTCCCCTAAGTAATTCAGTTGTGCAGTTGTAGGTTTAGTCGTACCTCTTTTAACCCGAATGATAGCCATTAATAAGTCCCACCATCAATGATTGATGTTGGTTGTAAAACCTTACTCGAATCGATACCGATAGAGTATTTAATCAATTGTGGTGTGTAATTAGAATCAATTACTTGATTAATCTTTAGTCCACTTCCAATAACCGCTGCATCAAATGCTGATTGAGATGTTGAAAAATCAGATCCTGCACCACTCACAACTCTTGAATTCATGATGTTTGCGATAACGTTTCGTTGTGTTTCTGTTAAGTGAAGGTTACTCGAAACATGGGTATTATAAGTTGATGATGCAACGCCACCAAGCCCTGCAAGTGTTATTGATACAGCTCCTGTTGATCCATTGACACTAGTTACAGCATCTGTAGGTGAGAGTAATTCTTGCCAGTTTGCAAGCGTCGAATACGGTGACGCCTTTAGAATAAAGGATTTATTTAAATCGGTTCTAACCGCAACATCACCTTCTTGAGCGGTTGATAAAGCGAGCATTGCTGTTTGTGACGCTACTACAAATGTATTTGTCATCGCAATCTTTGGCACAACACTGTCAGCGAGTTTTCCATTCGCATCCAGTATTGGAACATTCCCATTACCTGTTCCAGTGTTTTTAGTTGCTGCAGTCCCTAAACCCAAAGCTGTAATCTTTGTATCAATTTGCGTATCGACTTTGCTTGTAGATGGAATTTTTAGATAATCACTATCTGCAAGTGGTACGGATACTGAAGCTGTTTTATCAGCTTTAGCAATATAGAGATGCTCACCATTAAAATCAACTAATGGCTCTCCAGCTTTTACACTACCTGTTGTTCCAACAAGTGGACCTGTACCAGCTGTAGTTCTTCTTTTAATTTGAATTGTTGCCATTTAAAACCTCCTATTTTTTTAAATAAACTGATGTAACATTGTGAGTTGTATTACCACATGATAATGTCACAACCCCATTTTCATAAACAACTGATAATGAAAAATCGCCACCAGCATAGCGGTAGCTTACATTTCGATTTGAGCCAACATGAATAAATAAACTGTCTCCTGGAAAGCTAATAACAGTCGTATTATTGATTAGAACATAAACTAATGACTCCATCAGTTCAGTTGAGTTTGTTCCAAAGAATTGATAAACACCATTGGATACTTTAGTTAATGATTTTCTTTGTGGAACGTATTTTACCAGTAGTCTTTGTTCTAGATCATTGATGATCGTCTTTGGACTTAAGATAAACTTTCTTTGATAAACCTGATTTAATGTTACGGATGTTGTGGTCTTTGTATAAGCACATAATACAAACTCATAAAGACCATCACTATTGATTAAGTTAGTCAGTGTCAAAGAAGGATAACCTCCGGTTTGTTCTTTTAAATATAAATTCACTTCATTGGTTGATGTATTAACACCTAAAATGACATACCCACTTTTACTTGAATCAGGCGTCACACCGATAGTTGTTTGATTTTCAATATAGATGACTCTACCGTAGATTGAGACATAACCATCTTGAAATGTAATCGTGTTATTGGCTAGCGTCATTAAACATTCACTTTTTAAACCTTTTAAAATACCTACGTCATATGAATTGAAGAAATGATATAAATCAGCATCTACTTTGGCGGTGACATTACCACCTTCAAATGTAATTTTTTGTAATCCCATTAAAATTCACCTCCATCAAAATTTGTATTGGTTATAGATATATGACTCACCTGTTGAGACTTGGCTTTACTTAAGAGTTGCACTTTTTCTGTTAGTTTTACTCGATATTCACCAAGTGTTACCTTCGCAACTTTGAGTGTATCTTTAAATATTATCCCAGTAACAACCGTGTCATATGTTTTTTTGTTATGTTTAAAAGAGATATAATCCCCTAAGTTAAAGTTCTTAAAAGGGATGAAAACTTGATTATTTAAATCCAAATTGAATGTGATCTGGTGATCGAGTTTAGATGTCACCATCTCACTTCTTGCTTTCGTTTCTAACGTTTCATATTCTTGATCACTATAGATAAACGTTTTCGTCATGACAGCTTGATACCTTAACGCGTGATTCATCTCCGTTGTAATATTTCCATCTGTTAATAAGTAAAAAGC
>MIDA01000073.1:0-27824 GCA_001830045.1 Tenericutes bacterium RIFOXYA12_FULL_35_10
TAAACTTACCGATTGCAGATGGTGGACTGATGATGTATGCGAGATCAAATGATCAATTTGTTGAATCTATTATATTAGAGATATCATTAGTCATTGAAATTGTTCAAGCAAATCGATACCAAGAGGTATGGCAATTAAGCTATCAACCATTTAGTCAATAAGAGGAAAAGGAGGGTATGACATGAAAAGAAACCTACTCAAAAAATGCATGATAGGGATCATCATGGTGTCCTTCCTTTTTTTATTTGTTAAGCATCCGGATTTAGATTATGTTGTTGCTAGAGATTTGAGTGGATCAACATCTTGGATGGGTGATGATTTAACGTTTGATACACTTCAACCTGTTAATTACGCATCACCTTATCGTTATTTTGAGACAATCATTGATCACCCAGAATTAATTGATTTAGATCTCATTTATGTCATTGAGAATGCCACCGATTTATATCACTTTTCACGTTTAACTCGAGGAGCATATGCAAATGTCTATTTATCACTTGATTATGTCTTAGGTAATGATATTGATTACTATGATGCTGTCTTGGAGAATATCAATTATACGTTCTCACCTATTGGCTTTACAGGGCCTTTTACAGGATCGTTTGATGGTCAAGGCTTTGAGATTACTAATCTCTATTTCACATCCATTCTTGATGAAGAAACCTATGAGTTAAGTTATCCAGGGCTTAAGTATTTATCAATGTTTTCACACATTTCTTCAAGTGCAAAAGTTCATCACTTTGGGTTGATTAATCCAATTATGATTCAACCCATTGAATGGGGAATGATGTCTCATGCATCTTATATTGCAGGGCTTAATCAAGGCCAAATTGATCATGTTTATGTCATTGATGAGAGACTAGATGCATCTGGCATGCATGTCGATGGTGCGTTTCACATCGCGGGTTTAGTCAGTGAAAATCAAGGTATCATGAATAACATGTGGATTGCATCTCCTTATGTGAGATCGCGTGCAGTCACACACGCTTTTTCAGTTCATCCACTTGTTACATCTAATACAGGTACAATGTTAGAAGTCTATTATGATCAATCTATTTATGCAGAATCAGTTTCAAGTATGACTGATAGAGGACTGTTAAGTACTGAGTTTCAACAAGCTCTCTATTTTTCAGAAGATTGGTACTTTAATGATGCATATCATTTACTTGTAGATAGCTCTTTAGAATATGATCAAGTTCTTGGTCATAGCTTATATCCATCACTTCATGGTCTTGATGTTCTAAATCAAGAGTTATTAATAAATAAACCTGTTGATTTAGTTATTATGCAAGAATTATTAATCAGATCAGGTTACTTTAGAAAATCGACTTATATGATCAATAAAGATCTTGATATGTCAAGTCTAAGTCAAGATGCATATCAAGCTAAAAAGGTGAGTTTTAATGGTGTTTTATCTTCTCATGTGATTACGCAAAGTCATACACTTTATGAACATCTACCCTCTGATGGAGGGACACCATCTTACTACACCATTTTTAATCTATCTTTAACCAAGTTAGAATCTCAGTTTGATTATGATTCTATAGGTCTTTTTAATGTTCTTTTTGGTGAAGTTTCACATCTCAATTTGAGAGATGTAAAGATGAATATCGATCTAGGTGACGTTCATCTTGATTCTTTGAAAATGGGATTTATTGCTGGTGAAATGATTGATGGTTTGATTCATGATATTCATATCACAGGCGATATAGACATCACGGGTACAAAAACAACGATGAATAATGTCATGATGGGTGGTTTAATTGGTGAAGGTTCTGGAATCATTCAAAGAAGTTCTATCACTGGATCTAATCAAAGTACAACACTTAACCATGCGACTACATTAATGCTTTATCAAGGTGGATTAGTTGGTAAAGCTTATGACTTAACGATCGATCAAGCGATTGGTAACATGAACATCCAGAGTATGTATAGTACAGATTTAGTTTCACAAACAAGTTATGTTGGTGGAATCGTTGGTTATGGAAATAATATAGAATTGTTTAAACTTATTCATCAAGGTGAAATAACAAATAATCCATCAATCATCCTTAACTCAACAATCTTCTTAGGTGGTATTTTTGGTCTTGTTGAAGATAGAGTTATGCTAGAAGATATCTTTCAACAAGGAAGCATTCATATCACGCCTAACACGACAGGTGATATAAAACTTCATGGAATTGGACAGTTAAATCAATCAGTTTTTAATCTTCTACGCATCACTCATGCGGGTCTTATGAACATGGATACAACACTTTTAACACATACAGAAAATCAACGTTATAGTCAATTGATAGATCTTTCTTTAGGTCTTGGTATCAGTGATTCTACAGGTCAAATTGAAGGATTATATAATCAGTCAAATATTTCTTATGATAGTTCCTATGTTGATCGTTATTCAGGTTTGTTAATCGCAGAAAATAGCCTTGAAGTTGAGTTATTTCATGCAGAAAATAAAGGTGATGTTATTGTCACTTCAACAGCCTTGTTAACCCATAATGCACCACTTTATACGATGATTGCACAAGGTGATAACATTAATTTTGAGCATCTTCGCAACGAAGGTGATTTAAGTGTTCATCTGACACATAATCAATCTTCAAGCTATCTTTTAAGTGAGTTTAGTGTATCTGGATTAGTCGAAAAAATATCTGATGGATACACCGCAAAACATCTTTATAATGGTGGCAACATAGTTCTTTCTACCAATGGTTTTTCAAACTTTTCAAATCATGTTTATGTATCAGGTATTGCACTCAGTCATGAAAATACATCCTATAGTATGGATCGAGGCATTGATCCATATGCCATCGATTTTCAAACATTAGATGGTTCACTTCATAATGTTTTAAATCATGGTGATATTACCTTAGAGGGTAATTTCTTATCACATGTTTATGCATCTGGTATTGTTGTTAAACAAAAAGGACTTATGACAAGTGCGATCAGCTTAGGCGACATCAATACGTCAAATTTAGCAAGCGCGAGCACATCTCATGTTTCATCCAGTGGGTTATCATCTTTATTAATTGGTTCTTACGCAACCATCATGGATAGTGCAAACTACGGAACAATTACTGCACAAAACATGAGCACGACAGGATCTGCACATGCAGCAGGGATTGCGATTAGAAATGATTTAAAAGAAGATTTAACACTTGCACTACCTACTGATAACCATCATTTATCCAAGATTGCATTTTCCATCAATTATGGTGATGTTTATGCGTGGAGTGAAACAGTAGAAAGCTCAAATACCATTGATATGGAATCTAAAGTTAAAGCTTCAGGCATTTTAGCAATGGGTGTTTTATCGGTTGTAAATAATGTTAACTTTGGTCATATCGCAAGTAAATATACAGCTGCTGGATTTATTTCTTTAATTCCACTCAATCATTTTGGGACACTACCTACAGATCAAGTTTACATGTCTAACCTCATCCAATATGGTGAGATTCGCGTTATTTCAAGTTATGATTGGGTAGAAAAATCTTATACAGAATTAACAAGTATGCCTACAAGAACACCTTATTATGCATTTGGAGCAATCGTTGGTAAAATTCATACAGGAACAACAACATGGGCATTTGCAGGTGATGTCACTTATCCGATTGATCGTATCTATTTTGGTTACTTAATCAATTTTGATGCAACAATCAACATGTTTGATAATGCACCTGAATTATCATCATCATGGGCTGATGGATTTGGAAATCTTCAAGAAGCGAATGATGTTATTTTGAATATGTTAGCTTATATGGGAACATCCAATCCAAATGATAACTCTAAAGCTCCATTCACTTACTTTTTCCAAGGTGGTTGGGTTGGTCAATATATGGGTAAAGTGATTGATCACTATACGATATCAGATGCTGAAGGTGGATTTTTCCATGAATCGTTCGCTTTTAGAAGTTCAAGACCCATCTATTCTGGAACCGATCAGTACATTCATGACTATATTGCTTATATCGATTCTACGCACGTTAACCCTGAATTATTAGATGATTTAGAAACGCAAACAGGTCAAACATTCCCCGGTTTTTATGCGCTTTCTTCATCTGAGGGTATTAATGAAGGTATTTTTATGCCAGATAACTTAGAAATGACCTCCCTCCATCCTTATGATGCTATAGAAGAAACTTTAGATACATCTTGGCTTGGAACTGCAGATGATCCCAATTCGATAGCATATGCACTCTACACTAAAATGAGACAGACAAGAGCATCGTTTGCTGCAACCATCTATGATTTAGAATTAACTCAAACAGATAGTCTTGGGAATTTAGCACCCAATGGATTAACGCTAAACTCACCTGTGATTGATGAAACTAGAAAACTTGTCACTTATTATTTGCCAAGTAATGCTGAAATATTAAATCAAACATCGTCATCATTAATGAATGTATATCGATTCATTGAGGTTTCAGATGGCTTAGGTCGTAAGGTTCCAGATGTCGTTGTCTCAGGTGAACAAACCTATTCTTGGATCGGTGATTACAAAAAGTCTGGTGAGAATTTTGTAGAAATTGGTCCTTACAATACGTTAGGTACAACTATGGTTTCAACCACAGATCTTGAACCTTATGCTTCATATAATAGAAATACACCAGTCTACAGCCAAACATTAATGGCAGAAGGTGCAACTTTATCCTCACTCTTTAAACATACACCGCATACGTACGTCTTTTTCTGGTGGCAAGCATCAGGTTATAGAATTACGCCTACAACGGGTTATGCGTCAGGTTATGGTGCATATCAACCCTATACATTAAGTGGTTATCCAACGTTATATCGTTATGTTGGTCCATCTACAGAAAATGTGACATACATTAAAACAGATGTAGAAGAAAATGTCGTTATTTTTAATGATGCCAATATATATTTTGGTGTTGATGCTAGTTCTGATGCACATGTGATTTCACAAGGTGCATCACTATCCTATCAAGGATTGACCGATCAAGAAGTAGCATCCGTTCCAAGAAGCTATGGTGTTTATGAAGCAATGTATGATAGTAATGGACTTTATATCGATAGCGTCGTAGATCATTATGGAAGTGTTAGAGTATTTTCAGCTTCATATGATCCGCTTGATCCAGCTTCATATCAAGATTATGACATCCGTATTATTCGAACTGCAGATCAATCTTTATCTTCAATTGATGTATTAACAGTATCTGGTTTGAATGGTCTCCCTGTTAGTCCAAATGTATTTGATGTGGCATCAACCCAAAGTATGCTACCGATTGATTCATTTCAAAAGGGTTCTGTGACTTTTAGTTATCAAACCATGAATATGGCTGATTTACAAAAATTAAAATCAAACGTTTCTGTTTATGATACTTCAACAGGTTTGATTCTTGACGATCATTTATATGAAGTCACACAAGGAATCAATCAAACATCAAGTGTCTTTGACAATCAAACGGGGAGTTGGGGTAGCGGTTATGTGTCATTTGAAGTCTTGTTTGATGAGATGCTACCTTCTGGTTTTTATGACATTAATACAACCCTCATTACAGGTGATGTTTATGTGATCACTTTTGAAAAACTTATGAGTAACCAAGCGCACGTTTTATCTTTGACCTATCAAGGTGTGGAAGAAGTGATTTCAGGGACTACATTGACATCGAGTGTCGCTTATGGACTATTTTATGATCCAAATTTAAGTGAAACTAAACCTGTAAATTTTACAAACCTTCAAACTTTGATCGATATAGATGATCAAGATTTATCAACAAATCTACCATCTTATCTCGATCACATGGATATTTCATCATTCAGTAAGATTCAATCTATTTCGTTAGCAATCGATATGGTTGACAGTGTAAGACATCGCTATCAAATAACTTATTATTTAGTTGCTGAAGATCTAACGACATCAACATTCACACACATTATCATTGAAAATTCACCTTCTTTAACACCACAAGCGATTTATGATAACGGGTCACGTGTCTTTGGAGTATCTTTTGATATTAATTATAATGAAGCACCAACATTCAGAGTGAACTATGATTTAACTAACGTTTTTATTCATACAGATTCACCATGGCAAATCACATCCACATTTACTCCACTTAACATCGGTGAAGAAGCAATCCTTCATACAGATTATGTGATGACAAGCATTCCAGATTCAGGTTATGAAGTTGATTTTACCAAAGATACCCCGATGGGGGATTATGAGATTACTGTAACCTATCATCAAGAAATGATGCTTTGGGGCGAAACACTTATTTGGGATATTACCTATCCAACCATGACTTATCACAAACTCAAAAACGATCAATCGATGTTAGAAGATATTTTATTTGTCAGTGATGCAGTCTTCCAAGGCTTTAATACCATCATTGATCCTTCACTTATCACCTCTGAAAGATATTCATATCTCTTGCAAAATCCAAGTGAAAGACTGATTGTTCAACTTCCAACTACTGGTATCGTTTACTTAGATTCAGGGAATTTACCCAGTTATTACATCATTGGTCAAGTCCAACAAACACATCTTTCTTATTATATGCCAACGATGATGATTCCCGATGGAGCTACCATCAAGCGTGTTGTTGATGATATCAATATCGGTCCTGAATATCAAAGTGATAATCTCTATGCCGATTATTCACCTCTTGGAGATGATTTCAATTTCATCAGATATCGTGTTTACGCAATGGATTATGATATTGATCCAACACATTACACAGATTATTATGTTGCAGTTCAAGATATGACGAATATGATTCGCTTTGATGTCACGATTCAAAATGATGCACTCATACCAGTTGAAGATCTTCATATTCGGATCAGCATTTGTCAAAATGGTGAAGGAAATGAAACATGCGTACGCGATAATGAGATTTTAAGTATGGGTATTTTCTCTAGTTACATCAATGGATCTTATACACATCCTGTTTTCCAAACAACAACCTATGGAACCTATAAAGTAGAAGTGTATTTACCTGATGGGTATACCTACACCATTCAAATTGCTGAAGTTGTGATTATCGGTAATGCCTTTTATGTTGAAAACTCAATCTTCCCAAGAAAGGTTTATATGACGCTTACAATCAGCGATCAAATCGTTGAAAATCCATGGGGAATTGAAGCATTAAAACCCTTAGAACCATAAAATGCAACAAAATGAAATTTCTTTTACTTTAGTAAAGGGATATAAAGTTATCAATTTACGCAAAAAATGTGATAAAATGATTGACAAAGATTGAAGCTTGCTATAAAATCAAGATGTATCGATATCGGTACCAATGTTCAAAGGCAAAACCAGGGAAACCTGGCGACGCAAAGCTATAGGGCCTTAAATGGTAGCCAGTTGTCATTTGATGACGCTGGCTTTTTTGTTTATTAAAAAAACTCAAAAAACAAGGCATAAAGCGAGGTGAGAAGATGAGACTATCTCAAGTATTAGGCGTTAGAAGAGTTAAGTTAAGAAATCGAATCTTCTCATTAGGTATCTTAATTACCGGGGCACTCTCACTCGCATTCGCAGTGATCACCTTTTACGGGCAAGATGCAGGGAACTTCGTCATGTCAGTCGACTCACTAGCGAGAAACCGTGGAATCACAATGAGTACAGATCCTGATTTCAGTTTTACGACATCAAGACTTATGAGTGAACCGATTGAAGAAGCAAGAGATGTGACATACGCTTGGTTAAAGTTAGAAGAAATCCAAGAAACAAACGGTAATTTTACAGATATTGACCATGATTATGTAGCGTATACGTTTTACGTCAAAAATAATGGCGATGAAACAGTTGACTTAAATTACTACATTCGTATTACTGATTCTTATACTGAAATTGCATCAGCCATTAGAATTCTGGTGATTGATAATGGTGTTGAGACGATGTATATGAAACCAGATGCAACGAATAATACCGAATATCCACCTTATATGCCAGTTGCAGAACACTTCTTAACAACAGCAACCGTGATGAGAAAAGTCATTCCTAACTTTAAATCAGGCGAGTTTAGAAAGTTTAGTGTCGTCATCTGGTTAGAAGGAAATGATCCAGACACAACCGATAGCATCCTAGGTGGCATGATCAAATTGGAAATGAACTTCACGATTAAAGGCTTCGAATAAGGGTGATGAACATGAGAGGTACTAAAAAAGTTCTCATCTCAGCGCTATTATTCTTAGGTGTTGGGTTAGTCTTTGGAACAGTCAGTTATGCATGGTTTTCCTTATCACTGACCAATAACATCGAAGGCTTAACCTTGACTGCATCAAGTGGTGATGAATTACAAATGTCGTTTGATGGTATTAACTTCAGTAGTGAACTTCCGATGGATGAACTGATTAAAGATCCTGATGGTGTTAGATTATATGATGTAACAAGTATTGATGGCATAAACTTCGAAACTGGCGGTCTTAGACCTAAAGGTGAAGCAGTTGCTAATGAACATTACTTAAGCTTTGATGTCTGGTTTAGAACCTCACAAAATGAACATAGCGTCTATTTATACAATCATATTTCTGACAAGATGACTTATGAAAGTGAAAATCAGATTGGAACCTATGTTGTTTCTAAAGGGGTTGTCTGGAGAGCACCTCACCAATTCTTTAATGGTCCTAATGTTGAAGATGTTGTGATGCAAGGTGATGTTGGAACGTATTACGCAAGTGATGCAATGCGAATTTCAGTGATTGAACTTAATGATGAACTCAATCCACTCGATTTAAGAGAAGAAAACGAATTAAAACGACTGATCTTTGACCCTTCAGGAAATCCTGAAAGAGGTTATGGAGCAAGTTTTGGACAATTTAGTTATTTCTTCCAAAGAACCTTGATGTATGTGGAACTTCCAACTGAAATACCAGTTGTGAGTTACAGATTATCTGAGATGGATCGATTTAATCCCTATCAAGCGCTTGATAATGAATCACTTGTTTTAGATCTACAACCTACAGGTGTGATTGATGAGATAACTGGTAAAGAAATTTATCAAGGTAAAGTAAGAGTCAATATCTGGATTGAAGGTTGGGATGCAGACGCATTTGATGCCCTGGATAAAGATCGCATGAAGATTCAATTACAGTTTAAACTAGCTCAAAGAGCAATGATTTAGAATCAACTTAACGAAAGTTAATTGAGATACATAAGAAAATATAAAAAAAACGAAAGAAAAATTAAAGGAGACTAGAACATGAACAGTATTACAAGAAAATTAGTATTATCAGTTCTTACGGTTGTTCTTACCGTGATCGCACTCGGTACGACAACATTCGCGTGGTTTACATTGACCAATACGTCAGTTATTCAACCTTTTGAAGCACAAGTTGTTTCAGATACCGGTATTGAAGTTGCAGTTGGTGCTGCAAATGCTGATCCACTTACATTATCTTGGCAAACAACGATTACAACTCAAGACATTTATGATTATGTAGATGCCGCATATCCTGGTGGATTTGAATTTACTCATGTTACAACACTTGATGGTGTTAACTTCCTTGACATGAATGGTCTTGGTGTTGGTGAAGGTTATTTAGAAATTCCACTACATTTTAGATCTGATAACGAACAACAAATTCAATGGGAATTAGTCAGTTTAACTTCAACAGCTTCTAACTACCGTACTGGGGTTACATTTACTGATAGCCAAGGTGTACAAAGATTAGCAAACTCATTATTCCCAACAAATTTACAAGATGCAATGAAGATTTCAGTTACTGGTATCACAGATAGACTTTTAGCAACATCAACAACGATTGCATATGAAAATGCAGCTGGTGGAACTAATACTTATTCTGGTGGATATGATGGTACAGAGGACTTAACAAATGGTGGTATTGGTGCTAATGGTGCACAAAACTTCTATTACCAAACAACTAATACACTTCCCGCAGGATCAGCAACAGTAGCAACAGTAGCTACTCAAACATCCTTAAACAATAACTTAATTCTAGATATGGCTTCAGGTCAAACTGCAACTGCAGATGCTGAATATTATGGTTATGTTATGGTGCGTGTTTGGTTTGAAGGTTGGGATGCAGAAGCTTATAACGGTTTACTTGGTAGAATTATCACTATCTCATTACAATTCGGCGTTTAATTAACCTTACTTTTGTAGTATAATAAAGGTAACGCATTCTAGTCCGGGAAGGTGTACTTTTGTACACCTCCCCATCCTCTTGGATGATTAGAATTTAAAAGTGAGGAACTCCATGAATCAAGAACAGATTAAAAAGGTTACTAAGATACTCAAAATCGTATTAAATGTCTTTTTCTATTCAGTCATTGTCTTACTCGTCTTATTCTCATTTGCGAATATGAAGCTTAAACAAAGAGATGATATCGCAAATCTATCAGGTAGAGGATTCTTAACTGTACTCACAGACTCGATGGATGGTGATGAGGAAGACTCATTCACACCTAAAGATGTAATCTTTGTTAGACTTCTAGATGATGAATCAAGAGATGCGCTTGAAGTTGGAGACATCGTAACCTACTTTAGTATGGAGATTCCAGGTCTTGGCGTACAAGGCTTTATTACACACAGAATTATCGAACGATTTACACTGGAAGGCGAAACTTTCTTAGTCACTCAAGGTGATAAAGAAAATGCGATTCCAGATGATCCAATTAATATCAAAGATGCGATTGCCGTTTACACAGGTAAATGGGAAGGCGCAGGAAATGCACTGAAATATTTGCAAACACCTACAGGTTTTGCGTTATTTGTCATTCTCCCCGTCGCCATCATTTTGATTGTAGAAGCTGTTTTCCTCGTTCGTAATATTATTATCGTCAATAATCAAAAATTAACAGAGAAGATCCAATCAAGTACATCGACTCCAGCTTTTGATGTTGAAGCTGAAAAAGAACGTATTAGACAGCAAATCTTAGAAGAAATGAAGAAGCAAGAAGAGGACAATAAGACAAAGTCTTAGGCCTTATAAGGAGTTCATATGGTAGAGTTTGCAAGATACTATATTAACTTCATTAGAGATTTTTTTGCGAATATCGGTGAATTTTTCAAACGTATTTTGGAAGCATTTGCCGTTTTATTCTTTAATGGGGTTGTAGAATTCTTCAATAATTTCATCCAGGCAAGCGGAAATTTCACATTACTAGACTGGGTAATGGCTTTTCTCGTTCTGATGGTAAACCTGGCTTTTCTTGTTTTTCTATTTTTAAAAGCTTATCAACTGATAAGACGCTATTTTAAATTCGCGCGCACGGAAATAGAAAAAGACGAGTTATTAGAAGAAATTAGTTTCTTAAACCAAAAAACCGTTGAACTGATTGATGAAAAAAATAAAATTCTCGCCATGAAGGTTTCACAAATCGGTGGAGGACTTGGTGATTTCGAGAAAGATAAAGATGATAATCAATCACCAGAACCTGAAGAAGAAGTTATTGGACCATCGAGATTTACCAAACTCATTCATGTTGATAAAGAGTATGAAAACATGGTGACTGCCATTCACATGAAGGATGAAGACATGATCACCTTAAATGAACTTGTCAAACGCTTTATTAATTTCTCAGCTTCACGTTTAGGACTTTTCTACGATAAGAAAATCATTTCTGCATTCTTTGCAGGGATGTCAGCTTCAAAGACAATGATTTTAGAAGGTATTTCCGGTACTGGTAAAACTTCATTACCATACGCGATGGGGAAATTCTTTGGTAACGATTCTGCAATCATTGCAGTTCAACCCTCGTGGAGAGATCGTGCTGAAATGATTGGTTACTTAAATGAGTTTACGAAGAAGTTTAACGAAACTGACTTCTTAAGAGCGATTTATGAAACAACCTATCGTGATGATGTTTGTATCGTTGTTTTAGATGAAATGAACTTAGCTAGAGTCGAGTACTATTTTGCAGAATTGCTCTCACTCTTAGAAATGCCAGATCCCGATGCATGGCTCATTGATATCACACCAGATTCACAGCCAGGAGATCCAAAGCATTTAGCAAACGGTAAAATTCTTTTACCACAAAATGTATGGTTTATCGGAACCGCAAATAAAGATGACTCCACCTTTACGATTACCGATAAAGTGTATGACCGTGCTACACCAATTATCATTAATACCAAAGCAGCTTATATCGATGCACCAGACACTTCAGGTGTCACGATGTCTGCAGACTACTTAATGGATTTATTCCAACAAGCAGTTAAAGACTATCCGCTTTCCATCAAAGCGATGGAAAATTTGGAAAAACTGGATGCCTTTATTACAAAAGCATTCAAAGTAACCTTTGGTAACCGTATTATGAAACAGATTAGATCATTTGTTCCTGTCTATGTGGCTTGTGGAAACAATGAAACCGAAGCTTTAGATTATATGGTTGCTCGTAAGATTTTTAGAAAGTTTGAAAGTTTAAACTTACCGTTTTTACAGGATGAAATTAATGAACTATCTGCACTCTTAGATCGTCTGTTTGGTAAAAATGGATTTGCAGAATGTCAAGCATTCTTAAATACGGTGAAAAAACAATTTTAGTTGTAAGGAGACTCTATGAAGAAGGTTAGTGATTTAAGAAAATTCCATGAGCAACTTAATCAAGTTTTCTATGAACTTGAAAAAGAAGAAGAATTTCCTAATCACTTTTATCAAGCCTTACTCTCAGGTGAAAACGAGATTTATCAAAAAGCGATTCAAGAATCAAAAGTGTTTCATGAAGATTGGATTGAAACCATTGAATCCTATTTCACGAGTCTAGATAAAATCACGAGAGATCCTAAATCAGGTTTAAAGTATTTACAAGAAGTTGTTCAGATCGAAAAAGCTAAAAAAGTTAATAGTGACTCGATCAGACATTTAGCTGCTAATACACAACTGATTAAAGAGGTTAGACATGGTGATGTTATCCCTAAACAAATTTTAACGACACAAGCAGAAATTGAATATGCGATTTATGAAAATAGATTTATTAAAACATTGATTGATCGCCTCTTTGATTTTGTGAATCGTCGTTATGATTTAGTGAAACATAACGTTGAAACTTACAACAACAAATTTTTCAATATGAAATCAAATTTCGACATGAGAGACTCAAATATCAGTCTTGAAGTCGATTTAAAGATAAAAGATAAAGTTGAAGATGATAACTTATCTAAGTCAAATCATGATTTGCTGGGTCGTATTCAATCGTTATTAAAACGTGTCAATGGTCTTCGTGTTTCACCTTTTATGGAAGGTTTGAAACATGCAAAACCCATTGTTCCACCCATCATGAAGACATCGATTATCTTAAAAAACGTTGATTATAATAACTGTTATAATCTCTGGTTATACTTAGATAAATATAATCTCTTAAACTTTGATGTTGATGTTAAAGAACAAAACTTAACTTTGGATCGATACTATTTAAGAAATGTGTATCAATCCGCATTAACCGTATTCACAACCGTATACGGAAATCAAAAAGCATTAGAAGATCATTATCAGTATTTAGATATTGATGAATATAAGAGAAAGAGTCCAAGATTTGTTAAAAAAACACTGAATGAACTCATGACAAGTCCTGACCCTTACACGGTTGAGGATAATCAGATTAATCAGTTCTTTCTAGAACAAAATAAGGCATTACTTAAAGAACGTATTGAAAGTGCAATGGAAGAATCTTCAAGTTATGAAGTTGCTTTACGTAAAGCATTAAGAGATACGATAGCTATCTCAAACGCACTGTTTAAAGACTTCTTTGAATTAGAAGAAGATAGTGATAGAGAAGATATCTTCTTTGCTAGAATGGTCAAACAAGATTTGGATGCTGAACTGCTTAAAGCGAAGGACCGTGCGCGTATCGCGCGTGTGATTAGAGAAACCAAAGAAATTGATTATAACAATTCGATTCGTTTAGAGAAAAGAATGTTAAAAGAAATTGTTAACATCAATAAAGAAATCCAAAAAGGATTAAAGAAACGTGCGATTGAAGAGGCTAAGAAACAAGCTATTGAAGAACGTATTAAGCATGAAAGAAAGAACTTAGAGAAAAATCAACTTGCTTTATCTGAATACTTAGAATTTGTTTCCGAACAAAAGAAGTTGCTCGTTGAAGATTCTAGAGAGATGCAAGAAAAGATTAAGCTAGAAGAAAAACGGATTAAAGAAGATGAGATTCGCATTATCGAACTTGAAAAGAAAAAGGCACTTCAAAAATATAATGAAGAGCTAAAGAAAATCAAGGCTAAGCAAGAAAAAGATAAACAGAAAGCGATTCAACAAGCTAAAAAAGCTAGAGAATTAGAAAAGAAGAAGTTCAAAGAAACACAAAGTAAGCTTACAAAACAAGCAAAAGAACGGATTCAAAAAGAAAAGAAAAAGATTCAAACTAAGCTAGAAAAAGATCTTGAAAAGCATGCATCTAAAGGAGAATGACCTTTGAAGAAAATCATCTCAATCTCACTCACATCACTTGCCATTTTCATCTTTATCATTTCCATCACCATTATGGTGATAGGAACTTCAGCAATCAGAAGAAATGAACCACTCTACATCTTTGATTATTCATTTTCAATCATCCCCAGTGATTCAATGGTTGGTAATAATGAAGATTCGCTTTATCCAGGTGATATCGCAATCATTAAAAGAGCAAGTTTTGAAGAAATTGAAATTGGAGATGTCATCGTTTTCCAAGGTGAGATCCAAGGAGATCCAGCACTTATTATTCATAGAGTTGTTGGTGAACATTACTTAGGTGGTTATGAAACCCAAGGTGATCATAACGCAAGCGTGGATGCTGATCCGGTTACAGAAGATAATTTCCAAGCTTTATATGTTTCTAAGATTACCTTCTTAAGACCAATCGCTATGTTTGCAGCATTTCAAAAAAACATTATCTTCGGTATCTTGAGTTTGGTATTAGTTGTCATGATTATCTCTGAGACGATTCATATCATTAAAACGGTGAAGAAGACCAATGAAGAGAAACTCAAATTAGAACAAGAAGAGAAACTTAAAGAACAACTTTATCAAGAAGTTCTAGAAGAAGAGAAAAAGAAAAAAGAAGAAAAAACAAATTAATCCTAAAGATCATTTGATCACTTTTGGCAAAACCAGGGTAACCTGGCGACGCAAAGCTATAGGGCCCCACGGGGTAGCCAGTTGCATCTCATTTTTGATGAGGTTCAATTGGCTTTTGTTTTAGATCAAATGATAATATTGGCAAAACTAGGGAAACCTAGTGACGCAAAGCTATAGGGCCCTACGGGGTAGCCAGTTGCTCTCACTTTTATAAGTGCGGTCAGCTGGTTTTTTGTATAAAAAGAGAAAGGAGTTTGCACATGAAACAATTACTGAAATCAACCATCATGTTTATCACATCACTCGTCCTGTTTACAGCAGTTGTTTATGCATGGTTTGCAAGCTTTGATACATCTCATATACAACCCGTAAATGTTTCTGTATCAGATGGTTCACCTTTAGATTATGAAATAACTTACTATACAAAAGATAATGTCTATAAATACGATGTCAATACAAATGATATCTTAATCTATGATGAAAACACTATGACATTTATTCCACAAGACTCACTTTCAATTGATGGGCCAAGTTATGCCTTCCAACAGATGTTTACAGGTGAATTCGATCCGATTATTGAAGAATATAACACGGATAATAACGTCATTGTTGAAGTCACGATGGCCTTTACTGGTGATCCAGTCACATTAAAGAATAAAATATTTTCTGCACCAGAAACATCAGCTGAAGCCGTATCCTTATATCCATATGAAACATCACGTCCCTATTACTTAAGTGAAGTGACACAAGTTCAACTTATGGTAAGTAAAGACTATAACCTGTATGTTACAGGAGAAAATAAGTTTGATGCACTAGATCAAGCGTTTGATAGTTTAGATGTGAATCAAAACTTAGTTTATCCAATGCATAGTTTTTATACAAATGATGTTTATACGGGCATTCTTGATTTTGGAAATACAGAAATAACAACAAATGTCACATCATATAAACTCTATTATAACTTCTCATACTATGATACAAAAATTAATGATATTTTCTTGAGTGAAAACATGAGTTTGGCCATCGACAATTTGTCATCCATGGTTTTCTTCTCAGACATTAAGTTTAGTATTATGATTGGAGGTAACTCATGACTAGAAAAATTTTAGTTAAGATTGTTATTTCCATTTTAGTTGGCATCATTACATTATCGAGTATCACCTATGCTTGGTTTGTTAAAACCAATGAATATGATGGTCATTTGGTGGGTGGTTCTAAGCAAGTATATTTTGCTAAAGGTATAGGAACATCGTTAGATCCCTTTATCATTTCTGAAGCAAATCACCTATTTAACTTATCTAAGTTACAAGAAAAAGGTTATTTGCAAGATAAAGTTTACTATTTTAAGGTTGCAGATGAAGATACATTAGCTCCAATTACCATCGATTTTGCTGATCCAAGTATTCCCACATTTACACAACTTTTTAATCCTATTGGCGATCATATTTATCCGTTTATCGGAAGTTTTGAAGGTAATGAATCAACATTACTTAATCTGAATATTGACGGATCAACCAAACAAGATGTTGGTGTTTTTGGCTATATCGGTGATGATGCAACGGTAAGAAATTTCTTTATTGAAAATCCGACTATATACAGTAATCCAACGAGTGCAACACCCATGACGTCATTCCATGAACATAACGAAGGTGAAATTAATCGTGCAACGGGTTACATTGTAGGACATTTAGCATCATCTGCTATCTTTGAAAAGATTTATGTCATATCACCTAAGATTGATAGTAGTTTAAACGACATGGAAAATCGTAGCCAATATGGCTTGATTGGTTTTACACAGGCTAATGGTGGTGTTATTGATGGTGGACCCAGAGATACCTATTTCTTCTCGCTTACCGCAGATTGGGCGTATAATGTCTTTACAATCGCTAGAAACAATTATTTAAGTCATTACATTAATACGGGCATACTTCAATTGCCTTCAGCCATCCCAAGTGTTACCCAACTTGTTGGTAAAACACAGACAAACTCCACTCCTCTGATTAACTATAGTATATCTACCTTAAGAATTTCTCCAACACCTTATGACACCAATGCACCATATCTTTATGATCAAATGGTCTTAGATGGTTATGAAGTGAACCAACAAGGTTCAGTCTATAGTAGACAAAACATCGACGTCGTTGGTGGTGTTAATATTACAGGTGTTGAAGGATCACGTGCATTTGCATTTTCAAAGACATTTGATAAGTTCCCGACACCAGATACACTAGTTAATCAAACGTTTAATGCACAAGCATTCCCTGGATCTATTATTCTTTATGTGAGACCTAATGCAGATTTGAATAATCTCGGAACCATCACAGGAGACTATTTAGGTGGTGGTGGTACGTTAGCTTACGTCCCCGGTATTATTAACAACTCATCCTATCAACGAAGTATTAAACTTAATAACATGGTCTCATTCCCTGCTGGACAATCGATCATGAGTGCAAGTAATGCGTTTGTTAAAGTCATATCGAATGGAAATTCTTACACGGTTGCACCTGCAAATTCAACAACTTTCGATTACTATGTGTTTGTCTTAACCAATACGAACTCAAACTCAACATCCATCAAATCCGTTCTGTTTGAATATTCACCTGCAGTATTAAACGACTCAGACTTGGAAGCTATTAAAGATGTTGACTTCATCAATGCAAAAGAAGATGTCTTAAATAACCCTACTTATGTCAATTCGTATCTCAATTTTGGTTATGAAATTATAGGATCACAACATTTATCGATTGAAGTCGATCGAAGACCTATGATTTCAGATGGTTTTGATATCTACATTTTCTTTGATATCTCAGATAGTAGTTTCTTCTATATTGACTTTATTAATATCAATAATAAGAATATGACTATTTATGTCAATAACGTTTCAGTCTTTATCGGAAACAACAGAGTTATTACCTTGCGTATGAATGCAAACGAGACCGTTAATGTTAATGCATACACGTAGGTCTGATAACAAAATGAATGATCACAACCAACAAAAAAACCATGTTCAAATGAAAATGAGCACGGTTTTTTCTTTAACACGAATGGATTGTTAGGGCATGATAAGGTATCCAATGACTATGAATGCAACTGCCATGACGAGTAAAAGAATATTAAAACCTTTCTTTCCCATCATTTTAATCATAGCCTTGGATTTCATGTTGTTGTAGAGAAACGGAAACTGAAGTAACATGCCGACTAAAATAAATGCACCATAAACCATCATAAAGATTGATAAATATAACATTGTATCCTCCTATATTGTTATTCTTTTTTTGTATGTACGATATAAAACTGTAATCACTAAACCATTAATGACTAAGCCTAAGATAAAGTAGATCCATGTTTCAACTAAGAAATAATCCATCGGTATTAATTCGAATGCGACTAATCGTGCTGGCCAAAACCCCGGTAAAATCGATAAGAAGAGTTCTTTCCAATCGGTTAAAAAGAGTGCAGCAATCGGCGCTAAGAGAATAATCCCTGAACCTTTCATAATAACGAATCCTTCAACTTTATTACGCGCAAATGCATTCACTAAAAGCGCGATAATCGGTCCATGAAGCGGTGAAAGGATTAAGATGAAGATGAGATTAAATGGATCAACTATTGAAATAAAACCGGAAGTGATAATGATTAAAAGTGTTGAAAGTAAACCTAAGATATAACTGATCAATAGTTTTGTGAAAATGTAATGATTAACATTAATCGGTGTAATCTTTAAGGATAAAATCACGTTATCATCTTGATCATCTAGAAGTGTAAATCCAGTGATTGCGCCAAACATAAAGCCGTTCATTAAAATGAAGACGAGAGTCACGATGTGTACGGCAATTCCAGCATTTTGTTCTTCTAAGTAAGGCATTAAAAAGTATGCAACAACAGCCATAATGATGGGATAAATCATCATAAATCCATACATTTTATCGCGAAACATGTTTTTAAATTCGTGTTTTAAGACGCGTCTAAACATGATTTACACCCCACTTTGTTTAACTGCATAGGTTTTAAATTTGGGTTTGACATAGAAGAAATAACCTAGGCTAGCATAAAGTATTAAAACAACAATGGACACATAGACTTTAAAATCAAAGGCTCCACCAAATCCTGCTTCAATGATCTTAATGGATGCTTGTGTCGGAATAATTAAAAGTAGTGTATCCCAAATATCAGCTTTTAAAATGAGTCCAAAATAATGTAGCATCACGGGAATAGTAAGGATAAACGAATAGATCATCACATTGACTAAAAGCGATGTAAAATCTTTTGCATGAAATGAGAACACGAAGCCTAATAAGCTGTGCATAAAGATAGCAAGAGCTAATCCTGGAATGATAAACAACCAATTGATCTCAACATTTTTCACTAAAAAGAAGACAAGCATGACCAAAAGTGAAGAAAACATGCTGTGGATCGTATTCGCGATAGCTTTCGATAGGATGAGTTCCTCATTGGTAACTGGTGTCACCAACATCGTTGAAAATGTTGATTCTGTTTTTTCGAAAAACATCACAGATCCAATAAAGATGACCGACATCATGGTCGCATCAATCACGATCACAAAGGGAAGCATTTGCATGAGTAAATCTTGATCATCTAAAAAGAAGAGTAGAAGAAACCAAACAACAGCAACAATAAATGAAACGGTTGTTACATTGTATTTAGTTAATCTTGATAACTCTCCTTTGATGAGTATACCGAGTTTACTCATGATTTAATCCTACACCAGTGACTTGAATAAAGATATCTTCCAATGTGGTTTCACCACTATGAAGCGTTTCGATATCTTTCGTTTTCAAAATTTGAAGAAATTCTTCATTTTGTCCAATGCCATCCATCGGATATTCTTTGACCACTGTCTTTCCATCTTCTTTGTATTCAATTTTCATCATGCGTTTACCATATTTAATCTTTAAGTTTCTTGGACTATCAACTTCTTTAATCTGTCCATCAACAATAAAGGCAACCCGGTCACATAATTGATCAATATCTGACATGATATGACTTGTGATAAAGACGGTTCCACCTTGTTCTTTAAATTCTCTAATTAAATCTTTTAGTATCATGGCATTCGCTGGATCAAGGCCGTTTGTTGGTTCATCAAGAAATAACATTTGAGGTGAATTTAACATCGCTCTAACAAAGTTAAGTCTTATTTTCATTCCTTTTGAATATTCAGAAACCATCTTATCCCGGTCTTCCCACAAACCTAAGCGTTTCATGAGTGTTTCGACATCATGATTCTTTTTATAGAGTTTTAAGAAGAATTGGATGTTTTCCATCGCTGTCATCTTCGAAAAATGAATGGGCATTTCAAAGCTAACACCGATATCTTCAAAGAATGCATCAGAAAGCTTAGCGATGTCATCACCATTATAGGTAATCATTCCTTCATAATCTTCTAATAATTTAATTAAGATTTTCTGTGTGGTCGATTTACCAGCACCACTTGGCCCTAAAAAGCCAAAGACTTCACCTTTTGCGATTTCAAAAGAAAGACCTTTTAAGGTTTCAGTTTTTCCTTTTGGATAAGTGAAGCGTAAATTTTCAACTTTAAACATGTTGTTCAATTCCTTTCTGTAAGATGTCGATGATGTTATCGACTCTATTGTTTATTGCATCCATGGATTCTGTTGGATGCATGTAATAATCTAGGTTAAGTGAGTTCATATAAGAGAGTATCATTTCAGCTAGAAATGCTGCATTAATATCCTTGCGGATTATGCCTTTATCTTGATCTATTTGAATAAGGCTTTCAAAGAATAAAATTCCACCTTTATATGAGTTTTGATACATCTCTGAAGACTTAAACAGTGAGGATTGAACCATGTTATACCCAGCTTGAACTAAATCAGGATAAGCATTAGCAAAATCAAATCCTCTTAAAAAGAGTTTTTTAAAACGTTCTAAAAATGTGAGTGGTATTGACATATCAAAGATGTCTTTAAACATGAGTGCTTTTTTCTCAGCAATATGCATACCAAAGAAGAGATACAAATCATCCTTATTTTCAAAATATTGATAGAATGATCCTCTTGCGATACCCGCATCTCTAATGATATTCGCAAGATTGACATGCTCATAGGGATGAATGGATAATTCTTTGATTGTCGCATCGATAATTTTTTGTTTTTTATCTTGTTTTAAGTTCAAAAACGTTTCTTTCGGCATGGACCCTCCAAAAGTGACAACCTTGTCACATTTACAGTATACGCTTGATTTATCGTGTTGTCAACAAAAAAAAGAGAATCTACATGAGATCCTCTTTCAACGCTAAAAGTTAATAAAATTAAGTTTAATTGTTTGATCGTGATTACACTTTGACTTTACAGGTGCCATGATTGAGTTCGTGACGTATCCAAATTAGTCCAATAATGATTAAGACGACTGAGATCAGTTTATAAGGTAGACCTGCTAATGGAAGTACAGCAACTGAGAAAGCAATCCCAACGGATGCGAAAAATGCGATGACACAGGATGTACAGCCATAGGTAAGTATTCCAAAGAGAACTGAGAAGAAGCCAAAACTTTGTGCTTTTCCTTCTTTTCCTTTAAGTGAAGCCATCGCTGTTGATAAATTCATAAGGAATGCAGATAAGAATGACATTAATACATTGACAAATATATTTGTGATAACAAGTCCAATGCCATAAGTCGTTTGCATTTCTGTATAGGACATATTTAATGAATCAACGATAAAATAAATAAGCATAAATACGATGAAGAAAAGCGTGCCTTGAATGATGTATTTCTTTGTTTTTTGTAGTTTAAGTGCTTCAGTAAACATAGGTGATCTTCCTTTACTTTTGTCTTTAATTTAAGTATATCATAAGATGATCCATTTGAAGCATGCGATGCACCATAAGAGTATCTTTACTTTTTTTATGTGAAAGTGTGAAAACCTAAAAATCATTGAACAACATGACTTCTCCCTTTTTATTTTTAATAAAAATGTGATACAATCTTCATGAGGTATATAAAATGAACCAATTAACACGTAGACAATTACGCACTGAGCTTATGAATCAGCTCTACCAATATGATTTATACAAAAGCGAAGGATTCCCCTTCATTCCTACATTTGAAGACGAAACGATGGAAGCGATGTATCATTCCTTGATGGAAGTGATCAAAGATATTGATGATATCATTGAAAAACATCTTTTTGACTATAGTTTATATCGTCTAAACTATGTCGATCGCGCTATTATTAGACTGGCTACATATGAATTAAAGTACACCAAAACAGAAAAACAAATCATTATTAATGAAGCTGTTGAACTGACTAAAATGTATAGTAATTTAGATGATGAAAAACAGCATAAATTCACAAACCGTTTACTCGATAACATCGCGAAAACGATTAAGGGATGATCCAATTGGATGAAAAAACGTCAACCGTTGAAAGAGCATATTTGACGGTTACTGCATTAACTAAATATATCAAAATGAAATTAGAAGGTGACAAACACCTTGTTTCTATTTTAATTAAGGGTGAAATCTCAAATTTCAAACGACATTCAAGAGGACACCTTTATTTCACATTAAAAGATGAAAACGCAAGTATCTCAGCCATTATGTTTTCAAGAGATGCTGATAAACTACTTTTTACACCTAAAGAAGGAGACCACGTCTTAATTCAAGGACGTATTTCCTTATATGAACCATCAGGTACCTATTCGATTCAAGTGTCAACAATGAGTTTAGACGGTATCGGAGAACTTTATCAAAAATATGAAGCACTTAAAAAGGAATTAGAAGAAAAAGGTTATTTCAGATTAGAACATAAAAAGAAAATACCCTTATTTCCTAAAGTTATTGGTGTGATTACATCACCAACAGGTGCTGTTATTCAAGATATCATCAACACGGTAACAAGACGTTACCCCTTAGTTGAAGTTCATCTATACAGTGCTTTAGTTCAAGGACCTGGTAGTGCTGATAGCATCAGAAATCAAATCTTATATGCGAATCAACTAAAAACAGCAGATGTATTAATCGTTGGACGTGGTGGTGGATCGATAGAAGATTTGTGGTCATTTAATGAAATGCCCGTGATTGATGCGATTTATCAATCAGAAATCCCAGTCATTACAGCGATTGGTCATGAAACAGATTTTACCATTTCTGATTTTGTTTCTGATTTAAGAGCGCCAACGCCTACAGCCGCTGCAGAACTAGCAACACCGAATAAAATCGATTTAATCCTTAAGTTAAAAGAATATGATGAACAGATGCTTTACCGTTTATCTCAAGTCTTTAGTTCAAGGAAAACGGAACTTCTCTACCTTGATCAAAGACTAGATAGGTTATCACCTGAACATAAACTTGATCAACTCCATGAAACTTTAAATAGATATCGCGATGATTTAAATAAAAACATCTTAAATCTGTTTGAATCAAAAAAGTATCTCGTCTCAAAATTAACAGATACCATGAAAAGTCCTGTTGATCGATTAAGACGCTATGATGAAATGAATGGACAACTTTTGATCAGACTTCATAAAGGTTATCAATCTTTAATGGATGTTAAAACATCAAGGTTTGATCTTTACCGTGCTAAACTAGAGACATTAAATCCGCTTTCCGTGATGGATAAAGGATTTGCAGTGATCTCTAAGGACAAAAAAGTATTGACTTCAGTTAAAGAGTTAAACGTAGACGATCATATTGAGCTCAGATTAAAAGATGGTCGTGCGATTGCAGAAATTAAAGAAATAAAGGGAGAATAACAATGGAAAAGAAATCCTTTGAAGCTTTATTAAAAGAGTTAGAACAAGTTGTCAAAGACTTGGAAAACAAAGAGATTCCTTTAGATGAAGCCGTAAAGAAATATCAGCTTGGTTTAGAGTTATCGAAAGCATGTTATCAAATGCTTGAAGAAGCAGAAAAACTTGTGGTGAAGGATATTAAATAAACATGAACTTAAATGACATCAAGGATCCCCAGTTTTTAAAAAGCATGAAGCCAAAAGAATTAGAAAAGCTCGCGGAAGAGATTCGCGTTTTTTTAATTGACTCCATTACGAAAACAGGTGGTCACTTGAGTTCGAATTTAGGTACTGTTGAACTCATCATCGCACTTCACAAAGTGTTTAATAGTCCGATTGATGAAATGATATATGATGTGGGTCACCAAACCTATACACATAAAATTTTAACAGGTAGAGCACATTTGTTTGACACATTAAGACAAACACATGGTCTATCAGGCTACATTAACTATCAAGAATCAGTACATGATCACTGGGAATCTGGACATGCAGGTACTGCATTATCAGCACTTCATGGTGTTTTATTAGCTAAGAAGTTAAAAAATGAGGCAGGAGATGGCATCGCAGTGATCGGTGATGCATCGATCACGAATGGGATGGCATTTGAAGCCTTGAACTTAATCGGTAGTGACCAAAGTTTAAAAGGTATCATCATCTTAAATGACAATGAGATGAGTATTTCTAAAAGTGTAGGTTCTATTTCTAAAGCACTCACTAAGTTTAGATCGATGAAGATCTTTATGAAATGGAAGAGAACTTGGTCTAAAATATTACCTCGTTTTATGATGCATTTTTTAAGTCGCGTAAAACGTGGGATACGTGGATTCTTACAACGACAAAATATTTTTGAAGATTTAGGCTACATGTATATCGGTCCTATTGATGGTCACGATATCAAGAGTTTGATCTATAACTTAGAACGAATCAAAAAGGTTAAAAAATCAGTTGTTCTACATATCATTACTGAAAAAGGTAAAGGTCATGTTGAGGCTGAAAATGATAAAGTTGGCGCATATCACGGCGTATCTAAACCTTCAAATGGCGTTAAAAAAGGCATTAGTTGGAGTGAAATGATCAGTGAAATCATGATCAAAATCCAAGATGTTGAAAAAACATTTGTCATTATGCCAGCGATGGAAGTTGGTACTTCATTTTCTGGATTTGCTAAAATGTATAAAGATCGTTATTTAGATGTCGGTATTGCAGAAGAACATGCAGCAACCATGGCAGCCATGCTTGCACATCATCAGATTAAAGTCTTCTTACCTCTATATGCAACTTTCTCACAACGTGCATTTGATCAAATCTTAAATGATATTTCCAGAAGTGACCATCATGTTGTCTTTGGGATTGACCGCGCAGGGATTGTTGGAGAAGATGGTTCAACACATCAAGGTTTATACGATGTCTCCATGTTTAATTTAATGCCAAATGTCGTGATTTCAATGCCTTACGATGCGAAAGAGGCTATGGATTTACTCTATTATGGTTTCTTTAGCCAGAAACATCCTTTTGTGATGCGTTACCCAAGAGGTAGTGTCTTATTCGATAAAGAAAAAGATGATGTAACCTTCGATTTAATAAAACCAACTTGGGTTAAACAAAGTGATGGTAGAAAAATCACACTGATTTCCTATGGACCATCTCTTGATTTGATGCATAAAGCTAAGGATGAACTTGGAATAGATGCTACGATCATCAATGCACGCTTTATCAAACCGATTGATGAAGAGATGCTACACACAATTTTTAAACAAGATACACCTGTTTTAGTTTACGAAGAAGTTGCAAACACAGGTTCTTTATACCCTCAAATTTTGAGTTTTATGGCAAAACATAACTATCATCATAAAATAACATCTATGTCCATCACAGATGTTATTGTTGATCATGGTCATTATCAAGACATGCTTAAAGCACTTCACATGGATTTAGAAAGTGTTAAAGATGTGATTAAGGAACTAATCCATGAGACTTGATCTTTATTTAGTTGAAAAAGGTTATGTGAAATCACGTAGTCAAGCTTCTGATCTAATCAAACGTAGTCTTATTGAAGTTGATGGAAAGATTCAAACAAAGGCGGGTTTAGAGGTTTTAGAACCTTCTATCAAAATCCTTGAAGAACAACGCTTCGTCAGCCGTGCTGGTGAAAAATTGATGACAGCTTTGCTTGATTTTGATATCACCCTCCATGGTAAAATCATGGTAGATATCGGTTCATCAACCGGTGGTTTTACGGATTGTGCGATTCAAGAGGGTATTTTAAAGGTTTATGCCTATGATGTGGGATCCAATCAAATGGATGAAACATTAAAAAAGGATCCTCGAATCGAACTTCATGAATCAACCAATATATTAGATGTTGCACTCCCTGATTGCAATATCATCACGATTGATGTCTCATTTACCTCTGTTTTACCCATTTTAAGCCATTTAAAAGGATTTGATGGGGAAATGATCGTCTTAATTAAACCTCAGTTTGAAGCAGGACCTATCCACTTTAAACAAGGTGTTTTAAAAGATATAAAAATGCATGAAAAAATACTGACGCATGTTTTAGAAGAAACGAGAAACTTAGGTTTTTCTATTCGAGGGCTTAAAAAATCGAGCTTAAAAGGAAAAATGGGTAATCAAGAGTATGTGATGTATATTCATCATCAACCTAATCTTGAGCACATCCCATCACTTGTTAGAGGTGTTTTATGTTAACCCATTTGCATGTTCAAAACTTTGCATTAATCGATGATCTTGATATGGATTTTCTTCCCGGTATGTCAGCCTTAACAGGCGAAACCGGTGCTGGGAAATCCATTATTTTAGAATCACTTCAACTTCTTTTTGGTAAACGCTCTGATGCCACCATGATTCGTTATGGTGAATCTAAAGCGCATGTCAAAGGTTCTTTTATGTTATCCAAGGAAAAACAAAACCTTCTTGGATTACCTGAAAAGATTGATGTTGAAAGAGATGTCGATAAAGAAGGAAGACATCTGATGAAAATCAATGGTGAGATGACGACACTTTCACGTATTAAAGAAGTGATGACAAGTATTGGATCGATTCACTCACAAACAGAAACCATGAGTTTATTTGATCGTAGTTATTATTTAGAACTGATTGATCAAGTGGATCAAGTAAAAATTGATGAACTTAAGAATACATATTTAATGCTTAGAAGTAACTATCTCACAAAGAAAAAACATCATGAATCTTTAAAGGAAAAGAAGAATCAATCCTTAGAGAAAAAGTCATTTTTAGAATATCAAGTGGAAGAATTAAATGCGTTCAATTTAGAAGTTGATGAAAAAATACAGTTAGATGAAAAGATTGAAAAATTAAAACACCATGATAAAATCATGACTTCACTGAAAACAGGTTATCAAGCATTAGAATCTGAGACTTTTTCAATCGATAACATTTATGAAGCATCAAAATGGATGGAAAAGATTTCACATTTAGATGCTTCCTATAAAGAAATGGCTGAAAGATTATCTGAAGCATATTATAATCTTGATGATGTTAAGAGTTTGATGTATCAAACGATCGATAGTCTAGATTTTGATGAAGATGAATTTAATTTAATGCAAGAACGTAGTTATGAACTCGTTAAGATTGAACATAAATATCAAAAAACGATCAATGAACTGATCGATTATTTAAAAGAAGCTGAAGAAGAACTTTTACTGATCACAGATTATGATCACTATTTGGAATCTTCGAAAAAAGAAGTGGAACTTCACTTTTCTAAAGCGTATGAACAAGGTCTAAAGTTATCTGAATACAGAAAGAAGCTTGCCAAAAGATTAGCAACTGATGTCATTAAAGAACTTAAAGATTTAGATTTAGAAAAAGCGACGTTTGACATTATCTTTGATCAAGTTTCAAAAGAAGAAAGTGCACTTCAAGAAACAGGATTAGACAGTGTTGATTTTTACATTTCACTCAATGAAGGTGAACCAGTAAAACCTTTATCTAAAGTCGCATCCGGTGGTGAAAGAGCGAGATTTATGTTTGCCTTAAAATCCATTTATGCAAACGCCAATCAGTTATCACTTCT
>MIDA01000073.1:27835-38176 GCA_001830045.1 Tenericutes bacterium RIFOXYA12_FULL_35_10
AGATTGATATCGGTATTAGTGGTAAAACAGCATCTAAAGTTGCACAAAAGATGAAATCACTTTGTCAAACCATGCAACTGATCGTGATCACCCATCTTCCTCAGGTTGCTGCACGTGCAACCCATCATTACGGAATTAAAAAACTAAAAGAAAATGAACGCATGGTGACACGCATTCAAAAGTTAAATGAGATGGAAAGAATTGAGAGTGTTGCTCTCATGTTATCCGATGAAAAACTGACACATTTTGCAATTGAGCAAGCAAAATTACTCTTAGAAAAATAAAAAAAGCTTTCGCTTTTCTTATGCGTTACCTGCAAGAAGTGCAAGTACGAAGGATAGAACTACTAAGCCGATCATACCGAAGACGATAATCCAAACTACGGCTTTACCCCACCACGTTTGTGTGGGATCGACATAATGTTTTTTTGGTTCAACCTGTTTAGGTGTCTTTACTTTTTGAGCCATGATTTCACCTCGTTTTAGTCATCGGTATCATTATACACGAAATTTGCTTTCAAAGGAAGAGATTTGATGAAAAAGGATGTCAAAATTATCTTTCATATTGATCTCAATGCCTTCTTTGCAAGTTGTGCGATCATTAAAGAACCACATCTCAAGGATAAGGTTTTTGTTGTGGGTGGAAATCCGATTACAAGACGTGGTGTTGTCTCAACATCGTCATATCCCGCAAGAAAACTTGGTATTCATTCAGCAATGAGTATTAATGATGCATTTCGTATCTATCCGAAGTTAATCGTTGTTCCCTTGCAGTTTAGTTTATATCAAAAATACTCGAGTCTTTTCTTTCAATATTTACGAAAATATTCGAACCTGGTCTTAGAAGGATCGATTGATGAAGCTTATGTTGATATGACTGAAGCATCCCATAAAAAACATCCCTTAGAAATTGCTAAAGAAATACAAGAAGGTCTTTATAAAGAACACGGACTTCCCTGCTCCATTGGGATTGCATCAACTTTGTTTTTAGCAAAGATGGCATCTGATATGCAAAAACCGATGGGAATTACTGTATTGAGAAAAAAAGATATTGTTGGAAAACTTTTCCCATTACCAATAGGCTCTTGTTTTGGTATTGGTAAGAAGACATATCCCAGATTAGAACAGATCGGTATTCATACCATAGGTGATTTTACGAAATTAGAGAATAAAGAAAAGATATTATCAATCATGAGTGTGCCTTCCTATCTATCTTATTTAGAACATATTTTAGGTCGTTCATCAGATATCATCGATCCAAAACGTTATGCGATTCCAAAATCGATATCCAATGAAACAACCCTCAACTATAATATGAACAGCAGTGAAGCTATCTTTAAAGTGATCACTGAAATCTTAGAACATACCCATGAAAGACTTATCTCAGAAGAATTAGTTGCAAAAACTGTAGGAATTCGTCTACGTGATGAAAACTTTGAAACCATTAACCGTAGTTTTACGTTTAAAGAACATACAGATATGTATGAAGTTTTCTTTGATGCAGTAGAAACCTTATTTGAGGAAAACTACAAGGGAGAAGCTCTACGTTTAGTAGGTGTATTTATGAGTCAAGTGTTGCAGAAAAAGGATTTAAAGATTGACTATAATCTTTTTACGTATCAGTCATTTACCAAAAGGGAAGAAGCAATGTATCAAACGATTGATAAAAAAAAGACATCATAGGATGTCCTCTAATAAAATATTTGTTTGATGATCCCACGTTGTGGGGTCATTTTCATTATATTGTTTTAAAAATTTAATAACCTCTTCAGTGACAATCGTTGGTGTTGATGCACCTGAAGTGACTGATACACTTTGAATGCCTTTTAACCAAGATAAATCAATATCTTCAACACCACCAATCAGATGTGAGGTAATCTCTTTAGCTTTCTCGCCAACGTATGCAAGCTTATTGGAATTTGAACTTTTCTTATCACCTACAACAAGCATGAGATCGACTTTATCCTGTTCTTTAACAGCATCTTGTCTTACCGTTGTTGCGTGACAGATTTCATTATCAAAAAGATAATTTGGATATTTGGTTTCAATAATCTTTAAAACGGCATCAATATCATATCTGGATAGCGTTGTCTGGTTAGTGACAAACACTTTATCATGAATAAGTGAAGTTGGAAGCATCATCGCATCTTTCTCATCTTCGACAAAGTAGATATCTGAACTAATGGCAAGCACAGCTTCAGGTTCTGGATGATTTCTGTGTCCTATGTAGATGACTTTATAACCTTCAGCTAACTTTTCTTTAACTGCTTTATGAACTTTGATGACATCACGACATGTCGCATTCAAGTAAGTTAATCCCTTTTCTTTTGCACGTTCAATGACTTGATCTGATACACCGTGCGCAGTAAAAATAACAGTACCTGACGTAATGTTATCAAGCATTTCTAGACGTGTTTTACCCTTTTGATCTAAAGAAATGACACCATACTCTTTAAAAGCTTTGGTTATTTTTTCATTATGTACGATCTGCCCTAAGACATAGATCGGTCTTGGATAAGATTCAGTTTTTATCACTTTTTTTACGATTGCTAAAGCATTTAAAACACCGTGGCAGTACCCTCTCGGTGTTAAATCGATTACTTGCATAACATCACCATTTCCATTATACATGAAATCATGTTTGATTGAGTCCTTTTTGCATGAATCAAGGTGACCTATGGTATAATCTAAAGCGGGTGAGATAATGACTATTCAAGCAATGTTAGACAAACTTAATTATAAAGAAATAACACCGATTCAAGCAGGTGTTTTTAAAGCATTTAAAGCACAGAAACACGTTGTAGGACTTGCTCCTACAGGTACAGGTAAGACACATGCATACCTGTTACCCATCTTAAGTTCCGTCAATCTAAAAATGAATGCAGTCCAAGCTTTAATTATCGTTCCAACCAATGAACTTGTTGTTCAAGTTGAGAAGATGTTAGTTGAAGCAGATGATTCATTTGTTGTTAAAACGTATTATGGTGGAACCAATAAAATGAGAGAACAAGAGTGGTTAAGAAAATACCAACCACAGATTGTAATCACGACGCCAAAACAGTTGATTGAATACGTTTTAGAGATGAAATTACTGGGTATTCATACAGCTTCTTATGTTGTTTTTGATGAAGCAGATATGATGTTTGATGAAGACTTTTTATCGATGATTGACCGGATTTTACCTGCTGTGCATAAAGCGAAATACTTTTTATTTTCGGCGACCATGAATCCTTCTATGGAGCCATTTATCAAAGCTTATTTTGGTTCATATGATCTGATTGATACGACCAAAAAACATACATTAAAGATTACATATAAGCTGATTAATATCAAGTATCAAAACAGAATGGATGCTCTTGTTGAACTGATTAATCGTATTAATCCGTACTTAGGTTTTATCTTTGTTTCAAAGAAAGAAAATCAAGATCTTGTGTATCAAAAGATGCTTGAAGAAGGAAGAAGCGTTTGTACTTTAAATGCATCGATGGGCGTTAAAAAAAGATCGAAGCTTATCGAAGAAATCAATGCACTTAAATATCAATATGTCGTAACTTCAGACCTTGCAGCTCGTGGTCTAGATTTTAAAATATCACACGTGATCCATTATGATCTTCCTCACTTTTTAGAGTTTTACATGCACAGAAGTGGTCGAACAGGTAGAATGTATGATACGGGTGAAGTGATCACATTTATGACCGTAGATGACCATAGAAAAATTGAAAAACTCAAAGAAAAAGGTATTCCATTTGAAAATTACCAGTTTGCTCAAAATGGTTTAGTCAAAGTGAATTTAAGAAAAAAAGTTGTTTCAGAAGAAGAAGTTAACGCCATCAAAAAGGTGAAAAAAGATAAAAAAGTAACACCTAACTATAAAAAGAAACGCGCGCAAGAGATTAAAAAAATAAAACAAGAATTTAGGAGAAAAAACTATGCCAATCAAAATCGGTAGCCATGTCTCCATGTCCGGAGATAAGATGTATTTAGCATCCATTGAAGAAGCATTAAGTTATGAAGCAAATGCACTGATGATTTATACGGGTGCACCTCAAAATACCATTCGTAAAAAGATCGAAGATTTAAATATTGAAAATGCCATTATACTGATGGAAGAAAAAGGATTATCGTTTGATGATGTTATCGTGCATGCACCATACATCATTAACCTCGCAAATCCAGATCCTGTAAAAAGAGGATTTGCTATTGATTTTCTATCAGAAGAAGTCAGACGAACAAACGCTATGCACGTTAAACAAATCGTACTTCATCCAGGTTCCGCTGTTGCTGGTGATAGAGAACAAGCAGTCAAATGGATTGCAGAAGGTGTTAATGAAGTGATTTCAAGAACTAAGGGACTACCTGTTAAAATCGCACTTGAAACCATGGCTGGTAAGGGTAATGAAGTTGGTAAAACGTTTGAAGAATTACGAGCAATTATAGACTTAATTGACGATAAATCACGTGTATCAGTTTGTTTTGATACATGTCATACACACGATGCAGGTTATGACGTTAAAGAAGACTTTGATGGCGTTATGAAGCATTTTGATCATGTTGTTGGAAAAGATAAGATCTCCGTTTTTCACGTCAATGATTCTAAAAACATCAAAGGCGCAGCAAAAGATCGTCATGAAAACTTTGGATTTGGTTTCCTTGGTTTTGATGCACTGATTAAAGTGATTTATCATCCTGATTTTCTATCAATTCCAAAGATTTTAGAAACACCTTATGTTGATGATAATCCCCCATATAAAGAAGAAATTAAGATGATCAGATTAAAAACATTTGATTCAGAACTCGTCGAAAAATTAAAACAAAAATAAAGATAAAGCCCGCAAATCTGCGGGCTTTAGTTTTCATTTAATAGTTTTTGATATAGTTCAACGTATTTTTTAGCCATCTTAGAAAGAGAATGATTGACATGCATGGCTTGATGAATTAAGTTTTCCCAAGCTTCTCGATCTTCCTTATAAAGAAGTAGTGCTTCATCAATCGATTGTTTGAGTTCTTCAGCATCATAATTCTTAAACGCAAATCCGACACCGACACCTGTGAACTTATTATAAGGTGTCACTGTATCTTTTAATCCACCTGTTTCTCTTACGATGGGTAGTGCACCATAGCGCATAGCAATCATTTGATTTAGTCCGCATGGTTCAAAGAGTGATGGTAACATGAAAAGATCAGATGCTGCATAGACTTTTTGAGAGAGTTCATCATTAAATCCATTTTCATAATAGACGTGATTGGGGTATTTCTTTTGCATTTCAGCGAAGAATTGTTCATATAATGCATCACCGTAACCTAAAACGATAAAATTGAACTTTTGATCTTTAATATAGTCTTCTAATACAGGCATTAAAATATCAATGCCTTTTTGTCTAGCAAAGCGGTGAATAAAGGATAGCAATGGAAGTTCTTTATCTTCAAGTTTAAGTTCATCCATCAGTTTTTCTTTGTTGACTTTTTTGCCTTCAATGAAGTTAGATTCACCATAATTTGCATAAAGCGATGCTTTCATGGGATCATGATGATCTTGATCTAGTCCATTTAAGATACCGTATAAGTCATGTTGTCGTGCTTTTAGTGGACCATCGAGGGTAAATCCGTAGAATCTCGTTAAGATTTCGTTACGATAATTTTCAGATACAGTGTTCACAGCATTTGCACGCATAATTCCACATTTCAAGAAGTTGACACGGTCCATATGAATATAGGTAAAGTTTTTATTGTTAAAAAGTTTTTCGGTATCTAACGGGTAAGATCCTTGTTTTTCAAGATTATGAATCGATAACAAAGTTTTCATCTTTTGGAAAGATGGATTGATTGCTCTATACTTCACATCAAGGAAGAAGGGAGTTAGTCCTGTTTGCCAGTCATTGGCGTGCACGATATCAACATAATGGTCTGTTAAGATCATGTATTCGAAAATAGCGAAATTAAAAAACGTAAACCGCATGGCATCATCTTCATAGCCATAATAACGTTTACGATTATAAAAATCATCATTATCAACGAAAATATAAGGTACTTCATCGTAAATAAGCTTATAATAACTAGCTTTTTTTTCATAAGTACCCATGGTAATCATGCGATCACCCAAATGGGTCATCTCATGAAGATGAGGTTTAATTTGTTGATAAAACGGGGTGATGATCGTCACCTCGTGTCCAAGTTTTTTAAGTGCTTTTGGAAGAGCAGCTGCAACATCTGCTAAACCTCCAGATTTTGAAAATGGGTAAGCTTCACCGCTGCAAAATAAAATTTTCATCATTTTAATCACCTTTTCTCTATTATACTCAAAGAAAAGCGTTTTCACAAGACGAAAGATACGCATTTACCAACTATTGACAATATGCATAAAAACACATTCATGCTTCATTGACTACATGTTGTTCGTGTGATAAAATCATTATGGTTGAAAGACCACTTTTTCATTTAAAGATATGTTTTCTAGGAGGAATTTCATGAAACGAATCGTTGTTGTTGGTACCCAATGGGGAGATGAAGGAAAAGGTAAAATCACTGATTTTTTAGCACAACATGCCGATGTTGTGGTGAGATATCAGGGCGGAAATAATGCAGGTCATACTGTGGTTTTTGATGGTCAAAAACATAGTTTGCATTTGCTACCTTCCGGAATCCTTAATCCAAAGATTGAAAATGTCATGGCAAACGGTATGGTCATTAACCCTAAAGCGTTCGTTGAAGAAAGTTCAAAAATAGAAACACCATTTAAATTATCGATCTCAGATCGTGCTCATATTGTTTTACCCTATCATCCAGAACTTGATAAAGCATATGAAAAACGTAAAGGTGATGAGAAGATTGGAACAACCCATAAAGGAATTGGACCAGCTTATACGGATAAAGCAGCACGTATTGGGATACGTGTCTCGACATTTATTCATAAAGAACGTTTTTATCATGAATTAAAAGCATTAGTTGAGCAAAAAAACTTTGAATTAAACGCATATGACCATACGCTAGTTGATGTTGATCATATCTATCAAGAATATTTACCCTATGCAGAAAAGATGAGACCTTATGTTAAAGATACATCGCTTTATTTAAATCAACTTATTGAAGAAGATAAGAAGATTTTATTTGAAGGTGCACAAGGCGTTCTCTTATGTTTAGATCACGGAACATACCCTTATGTCACATCAAGTTCGCCTACAGCCTCTTCTGTTCCTTTAAACACTGGGATTGCTCCTTGGCTTGTTGAAGGTGCAGTTGGTGTCACAAAAGCATATACAACTCGGGTTGGTTCAGGTCCAATGCCTTCTGAAATCGAGGGTGAACTCGCACATCAAATCAGAGAAATTGGAAGAGAATACGGAACAACTACAGGTAGACCAAGAAGAATTGGTTGGCTTGATACGGTTATTCTAAGACATACGAAACGTGTTTCTGGTTTAAGTTATTTAGCTGTCACTTTACTGGATGTCTTAACTGGAATAGATGAATTAAAGATTGCAACATCGTATACCCTTGATGGTATCGAGATTGATCAAATACCTGCAGATATTGAAGATTTCATGCGTGCTCAACCAAATTACATCACAATGCCTGGTTGGAAAGAAAATATTACCCAAGTGAAATCGTTTGATAAACTTCCTTTGAATGCAAAAAACTATTTAAACAAGATTTCAACACTAGTTGGTGTTCCCATTGGTATGTTTTCTGTCGGACCAGACCGTAATCAAACGATCATGGTTCAATCGTTCTTCGAATAGGAAGTGAAATCATGATTTCAAGATACCAAAGATTAGTGATGCAAAACTTATGGAGCGATGAAACAAAATTTAAGATGTTTTTAAAAGTCGAACTTGCAGCAAGCTATGCATGGATGAAAAAAGGTTTATTCGATGAAAAAGCGTATAAAGCTTTAGAAAAAGCTACATTTGATTTAAATGACATCGTTTTATTTGAAGAAGAAACGAAACATGATGTGATTGCATTCACCAAAGCAGTGACAAAAACTTTAGGTGATGAAAAGAAATGGTTTCATTATGGACTAACTTCAACGGATGTCGTTGATAGTGCACAATCACTTATTTTAAAAGAAGTAAATCAAATCATTTTAGATGACATCGATCAATTGATGGATGTCTTAAAAGTTCATGCTTTTCAGTTTAAAAAGACACCATGTATGGGAAGAACACATGGTATTCATGCTGAAGTGACATCGTTTGGTTTAAAGTTTGCACTTTGGTATGAAGATTTTAAGCGCTTAAAACAACATTTCGTTCAAGCAAGTGAAGATATTTCTGTCATCAAATTGAGTGGTGCTGTCGGTAATTTCTCTGGAAATCATCCGGATATCCAAAAAATAGCCGCCAAAAAACTTGGTTTAAAAGAATCACATATCGCAACCCAAACCTTACAGAGAGATCGTCATGCAAACTATATGTCAAGTCTAGCTTTAATCGCAAGTGAACTTGAGAAAATGGCTGTTGAAATTAGACATTTAGCACGGACTGAAGTGGGTGAAGTTTCTGAATATTTTAGTGAATTTCAAAAAGGGTCATCTGCCATGCCCCATAAGAAAAACCCAATCTCAAGCGAAAATATCACTGGGTTATCTCGTGTAGTTCGCGGATACATGGTATCAAGTTTTGAAAACATTGCTTTATGGCATGAACGTGATATCTCTCATTCATCTGTTGAAAGAATCATTTTATCAGATGCAACTTCACTGGTTGATTATATGCTTCATCGTTATAAAAATACGCTAGAATCACTTAACTTTTATCCAGAAAAAATGAGAAAAAATATTGAGTTAACGCAAGGTGTCATCTTTGCACAAAGTATTTTATCTCATCTGATTCAAAAAGGGATGCACCGTGATGATGCCTATACTATTGTTCAATCATTTTCACATCAAGCATTAAGCGAAAATAAGTCTTTAAGGTCTCTGATTGAAGAGAATCAAACATTAAAACCATTCATTTCAGAAGATGACTTCAATAACCTCTTTAACCTTGAAAAACATTTAATTCACGTGGATTACATCTTTGAACGCGTCTTTGGTTCTCATATTTTATCATAATTACTAATCTTAAAGATTAAGATTGAACAAATCCATAAATTTATGCTATAATGACGATTAGTCAAACGAGGAGGAATCACCCACATGCCAAGATCAAGTAACACAACATCAGTCAAAGTCGACAAATACAATCAAAACCAAGCGAAAGTCTCTCCACTCACTTGGGTAGCCATCGCAGGTTTCTTTGTATCTATTATTTTAATTTTAGTTTTATTAACACCAAACAATCAAGAGAAAATTTTAGAAGCTTATGAAGCATATGGCGTAACAACTATGCCAGAAAATCATCCACTCTATTCTCTTAAATATGATGGTTCACTTTTTAAAAAAGGGTTAGAAGATGTCATTGCTGATGATGAAGTCGTTATTCTTTATATCGGTTATGCTGCATGCCCTGCATGTCAAGCACACATTACAGCAATATCAACATACTTCACATCAACAGGTATGAATGAGTATGTTGATAGAATTTACTACATGGACACAAGTAATGATTTAAATGGCTTCAACGCACTCAGTGCAGCGTTTGAAGAAATTGTTGATTCAACACCACAACTTGTTATTTTTATTAATGGTGAAATCGTGGATATCTATAATGCGCAAGGCGTGAATCCATCCGATGCAACTGCAATCAATAGAGCGATTAGAACATTCTACGAAGACGGTATTGATTTAATCAATGCATAAGAAAGCACGACGTGCTTTTTTTGCTTAAAGAAGGGTAGTCTATGATTGAACAATTTAAAAAAGAACTAAAAATATATTTAGAAAAACATTTAAATCTTGATAATCTCATTATTGAAGAGCCTAAAAAAGGAAATGCTGATTTAGCGATTCCTCTTTTTGCTTATGCCAAATTATGGCAAACCAATCCGATGGCAGTTTTTGAAAAGTTTAAATCTGTGCTTGAGTCTAATGAAAAACTTTCTAAAATTGAGTTTATGAACGGATTTTTAAACATGTATTTAAATCGCGATTTATTTGCAAGACCTTTAATTGAGACGATCTTAAAAGAAAATGAAACCTACGGATTTGTCAATGTGGGTCATAATGAGACGGTTGTGATGGATTATTCATCACCAAATATTGCAAAATCCTTTGGAGTGGGTCATTTAAGATCAACCATGATTGGTAATGCACTTAAAAACATTTATAAGAAGAGTGGTTATAACGTGGTTGCAGTCAATCACTTAGGAGACTGGGGTACCCAGTTTGGTAAGATGATTGTTGCATATACCTTATGGGGAAATGATGATGAGATCAAACAAAATCCCATTGCAGAACTCCAAA
>MIDA01000074.1 GCA_001830045.1 Tenericutes bacterium RIFOXYA12_FULL_35_10
AAAAGACCACCTAGAGCTATCCTCTAAGTGGTTTTCATTTAAACCAGTGTTAATATTTTACCTTTACTTATATTCTAATACATTTTATCATATTCAAATCCAAAAACATATTTTAACTCTAATAAAAAAGACTTGAGATTATCTCAAATCCACTTGAAATCCGATGGCGGAGGAAAGGGGATTTGAACCCCTGCGCCTTTTACAGCCTACGAGCTTTCCAAGCCCGCCTCTTCAGCCACTTGAGTATTCCTCCGTTTAATGGTGCACCCGACATGAATCGAACATGCGACCTTAACCTTCGGAGGGTTACGCTCTAATCCAACTGAGCTACGGGTGCACATCACGTCGCAATCACTATTTTATCAAATAGATGACTATTTGTCTAATGTTATTTTCTTTTTTTCATGAATTGTATATGTTTATCCCAAATCAACTTTCATGAAAGAAATCTGAATTGAAATATGTAATATTTAAGACTTATCTTTATCAATTGTAAAGAAAGTGATATAATCATGATAGTCAATTTTTACATGATGACATTTGATGTCAGGAGGAACTATGAATAATCGTATCTTTAATCGTTATGAACGGAAATTTTTAATCACAAAAGATGCGATGAAAGATTGTATCCAGTACTTTAAAAACTACCTATCAAGTGATCCTTATTCGAAAGATGGTCATCATTATACAATCTATAATCTCTATTTTGATACCAAAGATTTTAGTATCATCCGTAGCTCGATTCAAAAGCCAACCTATAAAGAAAAATTAAGACTGAGAACATATGCTTACCCACTTACTGATGAGAGCGAAGTGTTCTTAGAGATTAAAAAGAAACATTTAGGTAGAGTCAATAAAAGACGGGTTACCATGACATATCTTGATGCTAAGAATTATTTGCAAAAAGCAATCATGCCCACTTTTAAAACATACGAGCAGCAACAAGTGATGCAAGAAATTGACTATTTCGTCAAACTCCACAAAGCTAAACCTGGAGCATATATACGTTATGATCGCATTGCTTTTTTATCAGAAAGTGATGATTTAAGAATCACATTTGATTTTAACATTATCTATCGTACTAAAAAATTAACCCTAGAATCAAATGAAGGAAAACTCATTTTGCCTTCAGAAGATCATGTTTTAATGGAAATAAAATCAGATAACAACTTTCCATTATGGCTTGCTCAATACTTATCATCCAAAAAAATATATAGCCAATCATTTTCAAAGTATGGAAAGGCATATGAAGACTACATAGGAGGAAATACAGATGATGACTTTTTTTCAAACGATTGATTTAACTGACATGACAGTTGGTAAAGTTTTATTAATTTTAGGTGTTGCAACACTTTTAGGTGGTGTTGTTTCTCTACTTTATGCTTTTACACACAGAAAGACGGTTTACGATCATGCGTTTAATACGACCTTACTCCTTCTTCCACTTGTGGTATCCATAATCATCATGCTTGTATCAAACAATATCGCCAGAGCATTCAGTTTAGCAGGCGTATTTACATTAGTTCGTTTCCGCTCAGCGATCACGGATACAAGAGATATCACCTACATCTTAAGTGCCGTAGGTATTGGATTAGCGATGTCACTTGGTATGATTACATACGCACTTATGATTACAGGATTTATTGCTGCTGTTTTGGTTGTGATTAACTTACTAAAGCTAGATGTACAACGTAAGACGCATGCAAAGTTAAAGATTATTATTCCTGAGAACTTAAATTATGCGAATGTGTTCGATGATGTCTTTAGCAAGTATGTTGAATCCAGTCATTTATCTAAAGTAAAAACAACCGATTTCGGTACGATGTTTGAACTCACTTACTTAATCAAATTAAAAGCGAATATTGATCAAAAAAGTATGATTGATGAGCTTAGAGTAAGAAACGGTAATCTATCAATTACCTTAACAACAGATTATATTTCCTTAATCTCAGAATAGAAAAACTTCCTCAACGAGGAAGTCTTTTTTTTAGAACCAATGTTTGAAAAATGAATCTGTAAAATCTTTCATGAATGCTTGAATATCTTTGAAGAATTTATCTTGAAGATCAAAAAGGGATTCCTTTGACACAAGTTCATTCTTTGTCTCTTTTTCGGGTTTACCCTCAAGCAATGCTTGATCCTGCTTTAATGATTCAATATGTTTGGAAATGGTTTGTGACTGATTGATAATATCACCATGATCAATCACATGGTGCGATTTTTCAACTTCTAAGACGACCAATCCATCTTTTTCTACACGCTTTTCAGCATAAGCTTGAAGTGCAAATTTGACACCTTCGAAACGTTTAGAAAGAGACTTAATGATATCAAGCATAGGTTCATTTGATGTGAAATGGATGATGTCATAACCTATTTCGATATCTTTGATATCGCCTTTAAAGTCTTTCATCACTTTCTTGAAGTCCAAACCTTTTGAATCATCTTTCTTACTTGGGTCAAGGAATGCTTTGATCTCGAGGATATCTTCATCAGATCCAAGAATTCTGAGTCTGTTTTTAATCGTTAACATACTCTCACTCCTTTCACTTATAGTTTATCACTGGCACTCTTTGTTGTCAAGTGCCAATTGTGTTTTTTATAACAAAAAAAGCGAGAAATTCTCGCTTTAACTGTATCCTGGTCGGGACGACAAGATTTGAACTTGCGACCCCTTGCACCCCATGCAAGTGCGCTACCAAGCTGCGCCACGTCCCGGTCATTAGACCCTTATTATTGTAGCACAACTTAAGTTCTTATGCAACTGGATTTAATGAATAGGATATGTGATTTACTTTATTTTGCAAGTGATCCCATAGGGTCCCATGGTTTTAAAATGATGGGTTTTTGTTCCCATGCTTTAAGTTGATCATCTGTTAAATACTTCTTTTGAACAACAGCTTGATAAACATAGCGATCAAACCATGTATCGGTCATTAAATAGTAACCTTTATTACCGTTTTGATCACCCCAAGAGTTTTCAATCTTCCAACGATTGGGTTTACCTTCATCAAGATTAACTGCGGTGATCACCATCGCGTGGTTCATCGATGAACTACTATAATCAAGTTCATCTTCTTTGGTCATATAAAGACTCATTTCTAACATGTCTTCATAATCGAATTGTTCATCATCCCATACACCTGAAGTACGGTCGCCATAACGTGCAACGTCTGCACCAAACCAAACGAGTTCTTTATTGATCAGTTGTTTTAACACTAAATCTTTAAATGTGTCCATATCAAGATTTAAATACTTAATTTCTTTACCATCGATGACATTGCCTAAATAAGCAACACTAAATGTCTTCATAAATGGTTTATCTTTCGTTGGTGCATGAATGATTGAAATATATTCTTTTAGAATATCTTTCATGTATTCTTTATAAAAACGATCTGGGGTTAAACCCTTGATGTTTTGGTAGGTGTCATTTGCAACCACTTCTAAATCAAATGTTTTAGGTGGCATACCAAAGTTAGTGACTAAAAATGTATACAGTTCATCTAACGTTTGTTTTTTCAGTGCTGGAATTTCATTCTTTAAACCATCTTCTGTTAAGTGTCTTGCATTAGCTGCATATTGACGAAGTTTAATGTTGATAATACGGTTCATAAAACCAGTGTTTGAGGAAGATGCGGTTTCTACCATCGCTTCTTTAGGCACAACACCATATTTTTCAACGAGACTCACGAACATATCCCACTGTCCACCATCTTGAATACCGGTTTTTAAGATGTGTTGCAAAGTTCTATCGTCTTGATCAACCGTTAAAAAATCATCCATGATCTCAATGAAATAATTGATCTTTTCTAACTTATCATAGAACGCTGTATAGTTTTGAGATAACTCAAAATCTTTTAAACCAAATTGGTTTGCAACCATTTCTCTTAACACATTAAGTCCTGCAAAAATCCAGCAACGACCTGATTGTTTTTGAAAGGTTACAGGTAATGTCTTGATTTCGTTTGAAAACTTAAATTGAACCGCTGGTTTTTGTTCTTGTTTTTCAAATAAATTCTGTAAGTCATTTTTAACAATGACACGTCTAAGTGCATTTTGTACAGGTTTTTCCATGTAATTTGATGCTAATACATCTAAATCTTGAAAACTAATTTTTTTCATATTCTCCCCATCTTTCCTCTTTATATTGATTAAAAAGATAGCCCACGCAGGGCCATCTCAATTAGACACGTAATAAACGATCATCTTTGAATGTTTCAACAATCGCATAGTCATTGTCTTTGACAATCACTAAGCTTGTATTCACATAGTTAATGATGTTGGATACACGTTGTGGTGGTACCGCAATCAGTAGTTGAATCGATAAACTGTTATAGAACTTCATCATGGCATCAATTCTTGATTCATCCATGTTATTAAATGCTTCATCAAATAAGACAATACATCCTGAATCCACTCTTCTGTTTTTCGTTAAGAGTTGTTGGAAAGATGCAGCAATAACGATATAGAATGGAACTTGGGTTTCACCACCTGATTTTTCTTTAGATACTTTAGAGAAATAAGATTTATTTCCATTTTTGTTCGTCACTTCAATGTCATATGACATATAATTACGATAATCCAAATACTTATACGTCAGTTGATCAAATTCAGGATCGTTAGATGCAATCTTTTCAAAGAGTTCCATTAAGATCTGTTCATTTTTCTTCGTTAAGCCTTCCGTAAATAATGTATGCTTTTGAATCGCTTCATTAGCCATAATAATTTCATAATAGACCTTATAATCAGGGCTTTCAGAAGCTCTATAGATCAATTGATAGGAGTCACTACCAAAGGTCTTATCGGTTAGTGCGTAGTTCAACTCTTCGATTTGTTGCTGCGCATTTTCGATCGATGCTCTTAATTTACCAACAAATTCTTCTTTAAATCCAATTTCAGAATTTCTTCTGAGTTCTGATGCTTCAACTTCATAACGAATTAAATCGTTATTTCTAATTTGTGTCGCTTCTTGTTCATAAGCAATGAGCGAATCAAATTCAGGTGATGCACCAAAATGATTGGTTTGGTTAAAGAACTTCATTTGATTGATTAAATCTGCTTCTCCTCTGACGATCTGTCCAGTTAAGGATACATTGGACTGTGCGAGGTACTCTGTGATTTGATCATGGTTGTGTTTCATCTTTAATTTAAGTGCGTAAAACTGCGTATTAGCAAGTGATAATTTTTCTGGATGTTTTAAAGATAAAACTTTTTGTTCTTTAGCATATGCTTCGATCTTAGCCTTAATATCATCAATCAAATCATAAACGCGTTGACGATTTTCTCTTAAGGTAGCAATCTCACCCACAAGTTGTTCAGAATCAATTCTAAGTTGTCTTCGTTGCAATCTTGCACGTTCGATTTGATCATCCAACTTTTGAATGTTCTTATCTTTTCCAAGTGCTTGAATTTGTGTTTCGATATGCGTGTATTCTCTTCTAGTTTGCTTAATCAAATCTAAATACTTCAAACTTCCTTGATGGACTAATTGACTTGATTTTGATTGATTGAGTAAACGCATAATGCGATCATTTTTATCGGATAAATCATAGAGCTTATCCATCTTAGCTTCAAGAAGTGATAATTGCTTTTCTTCCATATCGAGCTGAATCGTTGTTGCTTGTGATCCAATATAAGGCACTTCATACGTTCTTGGATTGATTTGACGTGCTGTATGATTACTGTAAGTCATACAGGTTGGTGTAATCGCTCTGTTGTAATTTTTTAATTCTTGAACGTTTTCTACACAATATGTATTATTCATAATCATATTGACATAGTATCTTGCATAGATGTGATCTGTTGATACTTTTTCTGCTAATGTACCAGGGTTTACCGTTTCATACGCATTTAATTTTTGGGTATTCACTAAACCAACACCATAAATTTTTTGTTCGAATTTAATGCGATCATAAATATCAAGTGCATCACTAAAATAAGCAGGATCAACGATGATATCAAAACGTTGTGTTGATAAGTAGCCTTCAAGTGCATTACGCCATTTTTCTTCTGTCACTTCAATCATTTCACATAAAGGTCTTACGCGGACTTCCTTATGGTAATGAGCCGATAATTCCTCATTTAATGCTTTAATTAAAAATTCAACAAAGAACGGATATGTCTTCACATGACGTTTGAGTTGGTTAACTCTGGTTTGTGACTGACGAATCTGATCGGATAGATCTCTTTTTTCTTGCTCAATCTTATCTTTTTCAGAGAAATAGGCTTGTTTATAAGAGGACACTTCAACATCAAGTGCTTGAAGATGAGATTCAAGTTCATCTGCTGAAAGTTGTTCATCATTTGATTGCATGTAATTAACAAAAGCTTTTAAACTTTGATTAGGTAAAAGCATCACTAATTCTTTGATGGCGTTAAACTCTTTGGATAACGTATCTTTAAGTTGCTCAATCATTTCCTTTTGAGCTTCGTATTCGTTTGCCTTTTTCTTTAACGCATCTTGATATCCCTGGAGTGTTCTTGACAAATCTGAATCATTTTTCGCACGTTCAAGGTTTAAAATCTGTTGTTCTACTTCTTCGACTTGTTCATCAAGTTGCGCTTTCGCATCGCGAAGATAATCTAAACGTTTATCAATCGAGAGAAGTTTTTGTTCTTGCTCTTTCATGAATGCTTCTCTTTTTTCAACCCAGTTTAATTGATCAATAATTTGATTAATATCTTTTTGATCTCTATTTTGCGAGATATCTTCACCGGTTTGAATAATGGAATCCAGTTTTTCAAGTTTTTCACGATCTCGTTTGATTTGTGCTTCAACTTTCTTGAGTTGAGATACGTTATTTTTAAGTGATTGAATATCAATCGGGTCATCATCAAGTAAAAACTCAAAAACGAATGCTTGTAAGTCAATGGATCTAAATGCTAATGCTTTGGGTAGAATTCTAGCATATTTGGTCGCGTCCATACCAAAGAAACGTGCGAGTGCATCACGGTATTTCTTTTGTGATTCAAAAGGGACAAACTCAACATCAATGGTTTTTAAATAAGCCTTCATGCTCTTATAATCACGTGGGTATTTCTTTTCGAGGAAAAGACCATCATGAATAGAGACATTATCTAAAAGATAAAATCTTTCTTTAAGTTGTGAACCTTTAGGCAAATCTAAGACCACGCCAATGGTCGTAAACTTCTTAATTTGTTCATCAAAAAACTCTAAAGCAACGTGAGAAACAACATCACCATTTCTTAAGAACTCTTTGTTTTCAGCACCAATACGTCCTCTGATATACCCTTCTAGAGTACGTCTTGCATCATCGGTAGCTGCAATATTAAATTTAGCACCACTTCTTCCACCAACAAATAAATACTGCATGGCATCAAGAAGTGTTGACTTCCCGGATCCGTTTTCACCTGAAATCAATGTATTATCTTTGATCTCGATGGTTTGGTTAGAGAATAAGTGCCAGTTAATAAGTTTAATCTTCGTCAGCTTCTTCACTTTCGTCACTTCCTCCTTCCATGTAGCCATCTAATTTCTGGATGATTTCTTTAATGGAGTCTAAGTTTGTTACGTATAAAATCGTTGGATAAATTTTAATTCTTGCATCATCATGAAGACCTTTATCGATATAGTCAATCATGTTATAACTACGTAAAAAGGATAATGCGGGTTTGAGTTTATCTTTGGTGATGCGTTTATTATCTAAATATCCAATGCGTGAGAGTTCTTCATGAATTTCATGAAGGAAGATCTCGACATTTTCATCTAACGTCACATAATCTTTTTTGCGTTGGTAAATAATTCTGATGACTAATAATAATACGCTTTCTGTCTTTCTTAAACGCATATGATTGAATAGATTATTGTTTTGAACAAAAACAACTTCATCTTCTCTTTTAATTTCAAGATTAAAATCTGTGAGTTCAAAAAAAGCTTCAAATGCTTCTTTAAATGCTAAGATGAAACGATAATCGTTTGTATCACCAGGTTTTTTCTTTGTAATATAGTTCACTTGGAAAAGTTTATTAGCAATACGTGAAAAAATAGCCTTCTCACCCTCTTTTAAAACACCATACTCTTCATTAAATTGTTTTAAGGCTTGTGCTTTATTCATCGTCTCACCTCTTTAATTCTAAAGTTTTGGAAAGTTACAAAGTTATTCTTACATTCTTTGCCGAGCAACTGCACATCATAGTGCATACCGACTGATTTTGAATATAAGAATATGAGAATCAGTTTGACATAATCTTCTTGAGTTTCAATTTGAACATCTGAAGCATCCATTTGAGTTTCACCATTGAGTAAATGCTTAACATGTTCATCAATTTCTTTTTTACCGTAAATATTATTTTTAAGTAA
>MIDA01000075.1 GCA_001830045.1 Tenericutes bacterium RIFOXYA12_FULL_35_10
AAAATGGACTTGATCACACAGATTATCGCTATTTAAGAGCTATTGTTGAAAAATTTGGTGGTGGTCCGGTGGGGATTGAATCGATTTCAGCATCCATTAGTGAAGAAATGACAACCGTTGAAGACGTTTATGAACCATATCTTCTTATGGAAGGTTATATTAAACGTACAGCGCGTGGACGTGTAGCAACCCAAAAAGCCTATGAAGCATTAGGCATTAAATACTATAAAGGATTATTTGATAATGAAGGTAAATGATTTTGATTTTGAACTCCCTAAAGAGCTCATTGCACAACACCCCAGTGAAAAAAGAGACCATTCACGTTTGATGGTTCTAAATCGTGAAGCAGAAACGATTGAGCACCGTCATTTTTATGACATCTTAGATTACTTAACGGATGAACATGTGCTCGTTTTAAATAACACAAAGGTTATTCCAGCAAGACTTATGGGCATTAAAGAAGATACTGATGCGATGATTGAACTCCTTTTATTAAAAGAAGTTGAACCCAATATATGGGAAGCGATGACAAAACCAGCAAAGAGAGTTAAAGTTGGTACAATCATTCGTTTTTCAAACCTGTTAAAAGCAGAATGTATTCAAGTTGAAGATGAAGGTTTACGCATCTTTAAAATGTATTATGAAGGCATTTTTATTGAAATACTAGAACAATTAGGGACGATGCCACTTCCTCCTTATATCACTGAAAAACTTAGTGATAAAGACCGCTACCAAACGGTTTATGCGAAAACATTAGGTTCCGCTGCAGCACCCACTGCAGGTCTTCATTTTACCAAAGAACTCCTTCGAAAAATTGAAGAAAAAGGCATTGAAATTATTCCAATTACACTTCACGTAGGTTTAGGCACATTTAAACCAGTGCAAGTTGAGAAAATTGAAGCGCATCACATGCATGAAGAGACATATACCATGTCAGAACAAAGTGCAAAAAGATTAAATAAAGCACGCGAAAACGGTAAAAAAATTGTGTGTGTTGGTACAACATCAGTGCGTACACTAGAAAGTAATTTTAATGGCCAATTTATTCCAGGTACATTTGATACATCGATTTTTATTTATCCTGGTTATCAGTTTAGAGTTATTGATATGCTGATCACAAACTTTCATCTGCCTAAATCGACATTAATTATGCTCGTCAGTGCACTTTCAAACCGAGAATTTATGCTTAAGGCATATCATGAAGCAATTCATGAAAAATATCGCTTCTTTTCATTCGGCGATGCAATGTTGATAAAATAATTGAAATCAATGGCGTTTACCGCTATAATTGTTATAAGGAGGATGCTTATGCCATTCTTAGATTCGCTTACTGAAATTCATTACATCATCTTTGGAGCTGCACTCCTTTCTATCTTTATAGTTTTATTTCTTGTTTTCAAGAAGAAAAAACCAAAAACTGATGTTCAAATCATAGATGTTAATCAACTCCTTGAAGCACTTGGCGGAGCTAAAAATATCACTGACTTATCATCAGAACATCAGCGGCTAAAAGTCGTCATTAAAGATATCAAACGTGTTCAACAAGATGTCTTAAAAGCTTTAGAAATTCCTGCATTTTTAAAAGGTAAGGAACTAACCTTACTGATCAAACATCATACAAAAGAAATTCTTTTAAGTCTTACTGAAAGAAGAAAAGAGGTTAACTAAAATGGAAAAATCCTTTACAATCGTTTCTGAATACGGGATTCATGCGCGTCCAGCAACACGTTTAGTCAATTTAGCAATGAGTTTTTCATCTGAAATTGATTTAACAGCGATGGGTAAAACAGTCAATTTAAAATCAATTATGGGTCTGATGTCTTTAGGTATTTATAAAGGTGAACATGTGACCATTCATGTAACAGGACCTGATGCAGAAAAAGCATTGGTTTCAATTGCTGATTTCTTGATTACCGAAGGTTTAGGTAAGTTAGCTTAAGACTAAAAGTGGTAGATGTTCTACCCTTTTTACATTTATAAAGGATGATTCTATGCGTCAAAGACACATTAAACAAGCAACAATTGAAAATTTAAGCAGCATGGGCGTTCTTTTTGAACCTGTTTATCTTGATCTTTCATCTTATTCTAAAGTACATTTAGAAATTGGTGCTGGAAAAGGACAGTTTATTACATCACTTGCACAAGACTTTCCAAATGAGTTGTTTATCGCCATTGAAATGGATAAGAATGTATGCTATCGGATTGCAGAAAAGAAAATCGAGATGAAGTTAGATAATCTTTTGATTTTACTGACATCTGCTGAAACGATCACCGATTGGTTTTATCCACAAATGATTGATATCATCTATCTCAATTTCTCAGATCCGTGGCCAAAAGCAAAACATCATAAACGAAGACTTACCTGGCCAATCATGTTAGAAAAATATAAAACGGTTTTAAAGCAAGAAGGTATCTTACAGTTTCGAACAGATCATTTTTTATTTTTTGAAGATAGTATAGACTACATAAAATCACATTTTCAAATCGTAAATGTTAACATGCATGTAGAAGAATCGAGATACATGACAGAATATGAAGTTAAAAAACGTCAACTTGGTGCAATCTATCAAGTAAAGGGGATAAAGTCAACATGATTAGAAAAATATATCGGGATTTATTTGATTTAGAAGGAACTTCAGGGTATGAAAAAGATGTTCAAAACTATATGCGTAACTTTATGGAAAAATACCCAAATTACACCATTGAAACTGATCGCTTAGGTTCAATTTTTGCAGTTAAAAAAGCAAAAGATGAAAAAGCACCGGTTGTGATGGTTGCGGGTCATATGGATGAAGTAGGGTTAATGGTTGTTGGGATTACGGATTTAGGGATGATTAAAATGAATCCTCTCGGTGGTCTTAATGGCGAAGTGTTTGTTTCACAAGTCTTAAATGTTCACACGAAAAAAGGTGTGATCAAAGGTGTTGTTGGTGCTATACCTCCACATTTAAAGAAAGAACAAAACACATCCTTATCTGAACTCATTTTAGATATCGGTGCAAGTTCAAAACAAGAAGTCAAAGAGATGGGTGTTGAGCTTGGAAATATGATTTTATTTCCAAATACATATACCTATACAGCAAATAAAAACCGTTTAATTGCTAAAGCGATTGATAACCGTTATGGTTGTGGTCTCGCTTTAGAAGCAATTGAAGCATTTCATGATGTTGAACTTCCTTATACCGTTGTTATTGGTGCAACCGTTCAAGAAGAAGTCGGACTTCGTGGTGCTGAAACAGCGGTTAATATGTTTAACCCAGATGTCTTCTTAGCACTGGATGCATCACCAGTCAATGATGCACTCGACAAAGAAGCACTTGGCGCTTTAGGTAAGGGATTCTTACTGCGTATGTATGATCCTAAAAACGTGATGCATCAAGGCACGATGGAATGGTTTATTAAGTTAGCTAAAACACACAAAATTCCTTTTCAATATTTTGTATCCATGGGTGGAACCGACGCTGCTAAAGCACTTGATTTAAATGCAGGTGTGATTGCAACAACCATTGGTCTACCCGCAAGATACATCCACTCAACAGCTGCGATGATGGATGAACGTGATTTAAAAGCTGCTAAAAAGATGTTATTTACGGTTTTAAACAAGTTAACACCTGATATGATTAAATCCTTGCAGGAGGCAAACCGATGAAAATGATTCGTTTATCCAATGGCGTGATGATGCCACAACTTGGTTTAGGCACATTTTTAGTTGCTGATGGTGATGTTGCGTATCAAACAACGTTACATGCACTTAAAGTGGGATATCGTCATATTGATACCGCACAAATGTATCAAAATGAAGGATCTGTTGGTCAAGCCATTAAGGATTCTGGACTCAAAAGAGAAGAGATTTTTATTACAACCAAACAACGTGGTCATTCTACAATAAAGAAGATGCGTGAACAGTTTGAAGCATCTTTAGAAAAGCTTCAAACATCTTATGTTGATTTATATTTAATTCACTGGCCAAACCATGATAAGAAAATCAATCAACAAACATGGTCTTTATTTGAAGAACTCTATACAGAGGGAAAAGTGAAAGCGATTGGTGTTTCTAATTTCCAACGTCATCACATTGAAGATCTCATGGAAACTGCAACCATTAAACCGATGGTTAATCAAGTTGAACTTCATCCTGGATTATCTCAAATACCCCTTCAAACGTATTTAAAACACGAAGGGATCGCGATTGAATCTTACGGACCTTTAATGAAGGGTGGCGTCTTTGAAGGTATTTGGCAAGAAGGTTTATCGAAAATTGCTGAAAAACATAACGCAACCATTCCACAAATCATTATAGCGTGGGGATTAGCACGTGGCGTCATCATGATTCCTAAATCAGTTACCCCTTCTCGCATTGAAGAGAACTTTAAATCGAAAGATATCACACTCTCTGAAGAAGAGATCTTAACGATCAATCAATTAAACCGTGGAAAACGTGTTTATACCGATCCAGATAACAGTCCTTGGGGACCATATTCAGAATAACCTCGATCTGAGGTTGTTCTTTTTTTTATATATTTATTGAAATGCTAAATAAAAAAGATTATAATATAGATGTCTTATGGGACCCTTAGTGGCCTAAAAAGGAGAAGAAAAATGAAGAAAAATGACGTTTTTTATGTAAGCTTAACCGGAATTTTTTCTGCCATTATTGTATTAATGACAGTTGTTCCTCAGTTGGGTTTTATTTTTTTGACACCGCTCGTTAGCATTACGCTTCTGCATATTCCTGTGCTGATTGGTGTCTTTATGATGCCTAAAAAGTATGGTTTAATTTTAGGTTTAGTGTTTGGTATGGCATCGTTTATCAGAAGTTTTACACCTTCTGGTCCACTCGATTTTGCTTTCCAAAATCCACTTGTTTCTGTCTTACCTCGTGTGTTATTTGCTTTTGCTGCAGCTTATATCTTTGATTTCTTAAAATGGGTCAATGGTAAAGGTAAACATGGTGATGTCATTACATTCTTAATCGTCACTGCAGTCACCATCTTTGGTCTTTATTATGGTGCAAATGCTATTTCATTGATGACCGGATGGAGTATGGGTTGGTTAGCTCCTGTAGCACTTGTTTTAGGTGTAGCCTTTTTATCTTTATATTTCGCATTCATCACATCAAAAGATAAAACAAACGTGTTCTTACCATCATCCTTGATTTTAAGTACCGTTGTTCATACGATTTTAGTTTTAACTGCTCTCTCGATTTTCTCAACTGAACTTGTTGATAGTTTTTTCCCAGATAGAAATGTGGTTGCAACCATCTTTACCGTTGCTGCAACCAATGGTTTAGCAGAAGCAGTTGCTGCTGCAGTCATTGGTACACCGATTTTAATTGCCCTTCAAAACTTTAAAAAACAGAACGTATAGAAAGGCGTGAGCCCCATGATTTTACTCTTTGATGTCGGAAATACAACGGTTGGTTTTGGTCTATCCGATGGTACAAAAATCATTGATTCTTTTAAATTAAATACAGAAGTTCAAAAGACTGCAGATGAATATTGGATTCAAATGCGTAGTTTAATTCCTGTAGAAAAGATTGAAAGTATCGCGATTTCATCGGTTGTTCCTAGAATTACAGAAAAATTAAGAGAAATCGCGATTAAACACTTCAAAATTGAACCTTTAATCGTTGGTCCTGGTGTGAAAACCGGACTCAATGTGAAAACAGATCATCCCAGAGAAGTAGGTGCAGATTTAATCTGTGATGCGGTTGCTGTTGATGATGATCACATGCCAACGCTAGTGGTTGATTTAGGAACTGCGATTAAATACATTTATGTCAAACATAAAACCATTTTAGGTGTCATCATCACCCCAGGTGTCGCAATTTCCATTAAAGCACTTGTCGGTAATACTGCACTTCTACCTGATATTGATATCGAAATTCCTAAAAAAGTATTAGGAACTAATACAATTGCGTGTATGCAAAGTGGTGTCACATACGGCGTTGCTGCACAAGTCGATGGTTTGATCGAACGCATCAGAGATGAAGTAAAAGAAGACTTTAATGTCATCTTAACCGGTGGTTTATCTGAGACGATTGCACCACTCTGTAAACATCCTTTAAAACGTGATCCCGATCTTGTCTTAAAAGGATTACTGCAAATCTATCATCGAAACGTAAAATAATCGAAAATAGCCAACAATCTTGGCTATTTTTTTGATATAATAACAAATGTTAGAAGAAAGGAAGAAAACCATGTCCTACGAAAAGAAATATCAGTTCTGGTTAAATCAAAAAGATTTAGATTCCACGTTGCTCAAAGAACTGATTGAACTTAATGAAGAGCAATTAAAAGAAGTATTTCACTCAGACTTATCGTTTGGAACCGGTGGTCTTCGAGGTATTATGGGTGCTGGAACCAATCGTGTCAATGTTTATACGATCAGAAAAGCATCCAAGGGATTTGCAACCTATTTAAACAAACAAAAAGCTAAAGGTGGCGTAGCCATCTCTTATGACAATCGTCATTATTCAAAGAAGTTTGCGAAAGAAGCAGCGATGGTTTTAGCAGCATCTGGTATTCCTTCCTATTTATTTGAAGAAATGAGACCCACACCGATGTTATCTTATGCCGTGAGACACTTTAAGTGTATCGGTGGTATTATGATCACCGCTTCCCATAACCCAAAAGAATATAACGGTTATAAAGTCTATGATCATACAGGTGCTCAAGTCAACCTTGAAACCGCTGAAAAGATTATCTCTGAAATCAATAACGTGGAAAATCCATTTGAGATTGATACACTTGATAATGAACTCATCCATACAGTTGATGCATCGTTTGATGATCTTTATTTAGCAGAAGTAGAAAAGATTCAGATTAGTCCAAAAGATCCCATCGTTAAAATCGTTTATTCACCACTTCATGGTACAGGTGGAACTGTCATTCCAAAATTACTTCAAAAACATGGATATGATGTTCACCCTTATATGCCACAAATGACGCCAGATCCAAACTTTAGTGCCACTAAATCTTCAAATCCTGAAGAAGAAGCAGCCTACATTGAAACGATCAAATATGCAAAAGAAATAGATGCAGATCTCATCATGATCACAGATCCTGATGCTGATCGTTTAGGGATTGCTGTTAAACACAAGGGTGAATATCACCTACTGAATGGTAATCAAACTGCAGCTCTAGAACTTTACTACATCTTATCTGAAAAAAGAAAGAAAAACCAACTTCCAGCCAATGGTATGGTCTATAAAACGGTTGTGACCACCGATTTAATCGATGAAATCGCGAAATCGTTTGGTGTTAAATCAGAATCAACCTTAACCGGTTTTAAATTCATTGGTGAAAAAGCTGAACAAAACAAAAAACATACGACCTATCTTTTTGGTTGTGAAGAATCATATGGTAGTTTAGTCTCTGAATTTGTTAGAGATAAAGATGCTGTTCAAGCATGTTTTATCTTAGCTGAAATGGCGAACTACACCAAACACATCAAAATGACTTTAATGGATTATTTAGATCATATTTATCAAGCATATGGTTATTATTATGAATATACCAAATCCATTACGTTACCTGGTATCTCTGGTTTAGAGAAAATCAATCAACTGATGTCTCATTTCAGACAAAACCCACCGGTAATCTATGGTAAAAAACTAGAATCTTATGACGATTATCAAAAAAGCATTAAAATACAAGATGGTTCTGTATCTAAACTTGATTTACCCACATCAAATGTCTTAAAATACTATTATCAAGATCACACATGGATCGTGTTCCGTCCCAGTGGAACCGAACCTAAAATAAAGATTTATTTCCAGACAGTTGGACAAACAATTAAAAATGCCAAAGCTTTCATCGATGCTGTTTTAGCTGAACTCATGAAAGAAATCAATGCATTATAGAAAGGAGATTTGTCATGTCAAATGAACGTCGAATACAGTATGCGAATCACGTCAATGATCAAAGTA
>MIDA01000076.1 GCA_001830045.1 Tenericutes bacterium RIFOXYA12_FULL_35_10
TTTTTGAGTGTTGAAGCATATACACCTTTAAAGATAAGATTTTCAGCATTAGCTTTTGTAAAGTATAGAGGCTCTTCATTGATGAAAAAGAAACCCCCATGGTCTTTGTTAAAATATACTTTTGAGACATAAACTCTATCGTAGTACTCAAATAACATTACACGATTCTTTTGATTCTTTTGAGTTCTCCAAAAGAAGTCGATTTCAAGATCGCTTTTCTTATATGCGATCATATCATCATTTATGGTTGATATAGATATTTGCACTGATGGTACAATTTTTTCTTCTATATGCTCAAAGGTTCTAAATGTTAGAGCCTTTTCGTTTCTGTTTGAATAGGGATTACCAATAATGTCATCTACTCGGACATTATAAAAACCTGACAGAGTTATTAGATCATGAATACTAATTTCTCTAGCACCCGACTCATAGTTAACATAACCTTGTCTAGATTTACCTATTATTTGTGCAACTTGAACAGTAGATAAATTATTCGCAAGTCTTAGTCTTTTTAGGTTTTCACTAATGAAAAGATTATTAAAATCATCATCAGATAATAGTTGATAGTTCATTATTCACCTCTTTAACCTTTCTATTTATATTATAGAGCAACAAATGTGGCTTGGTCAAGATTTTTGCATACAATAATTAATACAGAGTGTATCAATTATAAGCAAACATAGGAAAGTTATAACTCTCTTTGTTGCAACTCATCAAATAAGTAGATAAGTCATTTTTTGAATGCTTTTCTTTACTTATAATCATAGGCACCAGGTGAAATATGCAAGAAAGGAGTAATCACTAACAAATGTATGAAGAGGATTCCACGCACCTAAAACAGAAATCACATGTGCCATTAATCCGTGACTATCTTAAAGTTTATCGCAACAAAATGGGTTATTCAGCTGAGTATCTATCGAGAGAACTTGACGTTTCTGCAGTCTATTACAGGCAAATTGAAGGTGGACAAAGAGGAAAAAGGCTACCTATTGAATTAGTCATTAAATTGATTATATTGCTTCATGTGGAACCACTAGAGTTTCTAAAAGCAGAAGCTTCGTATTTAAGTTCATATGAAGAGCTTAATGGCATTAAGAAATACAAAAAAATTAGATGGTAACATAATCGCCATTTATCTTGTTTTTCAAAAAAACATAGAATCAAAAATTTGATACAGAAAGGTGAAAAGATGTCATCAAAAGAAGGGTTTAGACAGCTTACAAAAAAGTATCTAGATGATGCCGATGTAAGTATGACGACTAAGCAATCCTATGAAAGGATCCTTCAGCAATTTGTGGATTATGCCAACACACTGTCTGATTTACCAACTCGCAGTGACGTTATGGCTTATCGTGACCATCTTTTTAAACGCAAGCTAGAAGAAACGACCATTAAGTATCACCTGGTAGTGGTACGAAATTTCTACCGTTGGTATCATACGAACGGTCATGGAGCAAATCCATCGGAGGGGATTAAGAGTCCAAAGATTGAAAAGAAGTTTAAACGTGCGCATTTATCTGAAAGTGAATCCAGACAGTTATTAAAACTTGCTCAAATCAATTCAGATAAAAACATCATTAAATACAGAGATTATGTTATGGTTTTACTTATGCTAACAACTGGGATGCGAACTGTTGAAGTCGAACGTGCAGATGTTAGTGATTTAAATGTGATTGATGACGGTGAAATACTCTATGTTCATGGAAAAGGCAAAACATCGAAGAGTTCATTCGTTCGACTCTCGCCTTTAGTGAATAAAGCAATTGAAACATACATCATGAAAAGGAGCGACCAGTATGAACCGTTATTTGTTGACCATAAACCTAAGTATTTAGGCCAAAGAATGAAAACCAGAAATATTAGACGTATTATCAAGGATCTACTTAGAGATATCGGATTTGATGATGATAAACATACAGCACATAGTTTAAGACATACAACTGCAACATTAGCAAGACAATATGGAGCAAACAAGGATGACACTCAAAAGATTATGCGTCATTCAGATCCAGCAACAACAGAGATTTATATGCATGCGGAAATCAAAAGTCAGCATGTTTATGAACATGTTATTGCACAAAAGCTACTTAATCAAGAAGAAGATGAAGACAACTAAAAATTGAAAAGAAATGAAAGGACAAATTATGATCAAAGAGTTTCACAACAACCGGTATGGGAAAGTTCGAACAGCGATCATTGATGATCAACCCTGTTTTAACTTGAAAGATTTAACCCATATTTATGGTATAAAAAATATCAACGATTTTCGCTCTAGAATTCCATCAAATGCAGTTAAGACCCTTGAGGTAAAAGACTCAAACGGAGCGTCTAAAAATAAGTATTTCATAATCGCTGACTATTTAAGTAGTTGTATGTTTCAATCAACCAAAACTGAGGCTGAAGCAATCAGTGATTGGTTATATCGTACTGTTTTACCAAATTTGATTAAATACAAAAAATACAATGTCGATGAATTTAAGGATCCAGATGTCGCATTAAAATTTTTAGAAGAGTTTGAGGATTTAAGGGTTAGGCATAGTGTTGTTGAAACACAGCTCAAACTCAATGCACCAAAAATTAAATATATTGATCGTCTACTAGGTACTGGTAGTGCGACAGACCTAGATATGGTTCATGAAGTCATTAGATACCATGGTCTAAAAAGTACAGAACTCTTAAAAATACTTAGAGCTAAACGAATCCTTGATGATTCCAATGTGCCACACCAGGAGTATTGTGACAAGAAGTATTTTAGAGTTGTTGAAGCTAAAGTTGTGAGTGAAGGAAGTACAGTCACATCACAAAGAACCTATGTATACCGAAGTGGTATTACATTTATTGAACGCATACTAAAAGAATACCAGGGAGCAAAAGATGATAAACGAAACTAAGCGTCAAGAACCAACACGAGATTATTACAAACTAGAAGAAGTTGCAGACATATTAAGGGTATCAAGAAGAACGTTATCAACCTATATCAAAAAAGGAAAACTACATGCATTTAAGATAGGACCAGGGTGGAGAGTATCGAAAGAAAATCTCGTAAAGTTTATTGATGAGCTTCATAAAACAAGCAAAAATAAATAATGATTTATTACGCCGATAATGTGTGTATCAGGGCTATGAAAATGGAAAACGTAGGAAACAAAAGATAATGACATACAGAAGCATGCTATCGATAGAAACCTAAAAATGGCATGCTTTTTGTGATGCGAAAGGACTAAAATAATGGCGAGACCGTTCAAAATGGGGCTGCAATACTTCCCACTCGATGTGAGTTTTTTTGAAGATGAAAAGATAACGGATTTAAATTTAATGTATGGTGTGATGGGCGAGATGGTATACATCCGCCTTTTAACCATGATTTATGCCCACGGGTATTACTTGGAAATGACAACAGAGCAAGCAGCAAAAACCCTTATTAAAAGTATTGGTAATGCATGGGCACCAAGCGTCAATGATATTGAGAAAATAATCCTAAGGGCCGGTTTTAACGGGCTATTTGATAAAGAACTACTTAGTGTCGGTGTATTCACTTCAAAAGCGATACAGCGGCAGTTTACGCTCTCTACAAGGCGTAGACGTGGGATTGAACATCAAAAGTATTGGTTGTTGGATCAACATACGATGCTTGAGTTGAATAATTTCTATAAAAAAACGCCACAAGTTAATGTAGACAATAATTCGACTTCAACCGTAGTTATTGATAGCGATAATCATACTTCAAGTAATGTTATTGATAACAATAATGACACTTCAACTAAGGTTATTGAATACAAAAGTACACAAAAAGAAAAAGAAAAGAAAAAAGAAAGAGATAAAGAGGATAAAAAGGATAAAGGGGTATATTCTCTTCCTAACTATCATTACATCACAAAGGCAATCATTAGGAGCCAATACATAGAAGATGGGACATTAGAAATTGGTAAATACAATAAGCTGTTTGATGAAGCAGTGTCAATTTATGGATTTGATGATGTCTTAGCAGCAACAGACTATATCGTAAGTTATTCAAAAAGAGCTGAAACACAAATTGATGACAAGTTTAGTTTCATGCGGAAGTCTTTAATGAATAATCTAGAGATGTTTCAACGAAGAAGGGAGAATAGCCATGAATCAATCGAAGACTGGTTTAAACAACTCGTTTTATAAATGGATAGATCAATTAAGACGATCTAAAAGAAAACTACCCGAGCTACTCGAAAAACTAGATTATTACAAAGTTAAGCTTATAGGGTACCATGGGATTTCATATGATCAGATTGGATCTGGTACTTCAGACAAGAAAGGTGATGAGAATCTTTTATACTGGATAGACAAGATTAATCAGGTTGAGGATGAAATAAACAAGAGTAATCAAGTAATTATGAAATATCAAGATTTTAAAAACACACTTAAAGAGGAGCAAAAGATTATTCTTGATTCACATATTGATAGAAGTAATGTGTTAGTAATTCTTAGAGAATTAGGGATTAAAAGGAGTTCATACAACCAAAAGAAAGAAGATATCATTAGATTATGGATTTGTTATAAAATTAAATCAGATTCAAAATCAAGTATGAGTTGAAGTGTTTTGATATTTATAAATACCATGATACACAATAGTTATTAAAAAAAGCTCATTCTATGAACGCATTAATTAATAGAAATTATAGTTCATGGGTGTATAGAGAAAAATAGTTAATCGTGATATAATATATGTTATGTTTAGCATTGGAGGAAACACTATGAATCTTTTTGAAAAATTTAAAAATAGATTAAACATTCTATCCAGTTCGCCGGATTTATCGAGGGAATTTACAAGTACTTCGCGTGTTAATAAGCGTGTGTATCAGATTTTGAATACAAACATAAAAACACTAAACACTTATTATAAATACTATAATGATATATACAATAACATTGGGACGGATCATCATCAGAAGTATAAGGTTTGTAGGGATTTGCGTGTTTATTCTGATGATATAACTGATAGCGAAATAAGTATAAGAGCAAATATGTTATTGAAAATTGGAACCGTTTTTCCTGACCAATCATCATTTCTTAAAACGCTTTTTATTTTTACACTTGGCTTAAGAAGCAATTATAATCTTTTGTCAGGTTCACAATATCTTATAGATTCTCTTCCAGATAGGGTCTTAAGCAACTTTGATGAATATTTAAGAATACTATTAACATCAGATAATATATCATTGTCAAACCCCTCATACGGAGTATTCGTTTTTTATAGTGACCCACAATTATTGGATCTATACTTGGATATTTATAATTCCGATGAGATGGAATTCAATGAGTTCATGAAAAATGAAATCGATAATCAATATGAAATTGTAAAAAAACGCATCAGATCTCTACAAAGCAGTGCAATAAAAATTGAAGCACTACTATTTTCATTATTTAGAGTGGTTCTTGAGCTTGATTCAACAACTCTAATTTATGAGGAATTGGTGGATCAATTTATGAATCTGGTATCAGATAAATTAAGAGTACTCGATTCAGATAATTTCACAAGAATACTTTCATATCAGCCTGGTGAGCTTCAAGTCTTTAAGGATTTCTTAATATCATTTGATGTTAATGAGCGAGAAGAGTTTGTTAAATGCATAAAACTTAATGTAACTCCTCAAGTGGCTGCTGTTGCCTCTGATGTTGAAGAAGAAACTTCAGTAGAACTAGAGGAACTTGATACAGTTGTTCATGAAGGACACAATGTAACTACAACAACATCAAGTCGTCGAGGACAAAATAGATTTAAAAGATTCCTTGTTAAAAAATCACAGATAGATGGTGTTTGTAAGTGTGCAATACCAGGATGCAATATAATAGGTGAACAATATCTAATAGCTTCTCATATTTTGCCATGGCAAAAATCAACTGCACAAGAAAAAGTAGATCCTAATAATGGTCTATTACTTTGTCCTAATCATGATCTTCTTTTTGACATAAGAGCATTTAGTTTTGATAGTGATGGTAGAATAATGATTTCTGATAAACTCAATGATCAAAATATTAAGGCATTCGGCCTAAACAGAGATATTGTACTTGACTTATCAGAGCAAAAAAGCAAATATATGAGTAAGCATAAAAATGCAATGATAAATGGGAAGTGGGAATAGTGATTCATATACTAATACGATATCTGGGAATAAAGACTAAATTACTAGATCTAATTAGCTCGGAAGTAGAAGATTTATTGCCTAATAGAGGTACTGTTCTAGATATGTTTGCTGGCTCAACAATAGTAGCACAAAGACTAAGCGCTAATAATGATGTAGTAGTAAATGATATACAAGAGTACAGCTATGTAGTAGGTAAAGCTTTGATTGAAATTGACAAGAGTTTTGATTACAAGAAAATTGATGTAAATAACATTATTAACTCTAATTCATTTAGGGATAATTATAATTATCTTTCAGGTATTTTCAGTAAACAGTTACAATACGAAAAGGATCTAATTAGCTATTTATTAGATAATCTAGACGATTATCAAAAGTTACAAGAATACAAATTATTTTATGAAAAGACACCTCATGTAAATGGAGATAAAATGGATTATGTTCATCCGATTTTCAAAGGGACTGAATCCTTTTTCTCAAGAAAAAGATATCTAAAACTGCAAAAAAACAATAGTGATAGTTTCTATGAACTATTTACACTGAAATATACAACACCTTATTTTAGCCTTGAACAAGCAGTTTTTATTGATAGTTTTAGATATTCTCTAGAAAAGAACAAAACTATGGGGCTGATTACAGATACAGAATATTATATTTATCTTTCGTTACTTATATACGCCTTAAATAATATTGTTACTTCAGTTGGTGATCATTTTGCACAACCACAACAATTTAAGATAGATGATAATAAAATGCTAAAAAGAGAAGTAAAAAAAATTGTAACTAAAAAAAGTCTTTCTATAAAGACCTTGATGGAAGATAAGCAAGTTGAGTTTAACAATCTCATTGTTTCTGATTATGGGGACAATTTGTCATTATGTTATGACTACAAGGAATTGTTTTATGAAAAGAACCACCATATTATGAATAAAGTTGATGTCATATACATAGATCCACCTTATACTAATGCACATTACTCACGTTTCTATCACATTTTAGAGACACTAGTAAAATATGATTATCCTGACACAGAGTATCATGGTAGATACAGAACTGATAGATATCAGTCTCCTTTTGGCATAAAATCTAAAGCACATGATGAGTTTGATACCATGATTAGTTTGTGCAGAACTGCCAGAAAGAGTTTAGTAATTAGTTATTCGGATACTAAACAATGTATTTTGAGTAAAAGTGAAATCAAAGAAATTTGCGAAAAATATTATCAAAAAGTGATTGTGAAAGAAATTGACTACCTATATAGAAATTTTGGTCAACAGCCCAATAAAGTAAAAGGCAATGAATTAATTATAAGATGCGAGGTTTAAAATGAAAAAATACATGGGTAATAAGGATAAAATTTTACCTCAAATATATAAAAATGTAGTTGAATTTGTTGATGAAGATATAAACAGTTTGATTGACGCATTTTCTGGAACAACTAATGTTGGGAGATATTTTAAAGAGAATGGATTCGATGTAATAAGCAATGATATAAATGATTTATCATACGTATTAGGAAAATGTTACATAGAAAATTCTGGATTACCTGAGTTTAAGAAACTATTTGATTTTTGTAAGTTTAATGAACAATTGGAGAAACTTAAAAATACTGATGTTTTCAAAAGCGCTCTAAAAAAAATATTTTCTGATAATAAAAATGTTCTTACAAAAGAGTTTATAAAAAAGATTAATAATTCAAATTATCATATTGTATTAGTCTAT
>MIDA01000077.1:0-6897 GCA_001830045.1 Tenericutes bacterium RIFOXYA12_FULL_35_10
ACTCGAAGTTGCCCTTTGTTTTATTTGATCATTTTTTCTTTGATTTTCTCGATTTTACCTGTTTTTAGTTCTTGATACCACACATGCTTTAAGTGATATTTTTCAAACTGATTCAAATCATCTTGATAAGGTATATGTTGAACTCCATAAAGTGGTGGTTCAACAACAAACTTATCTGAGGTTGCAATCCAATATAAATAATCTTTTTCTTGTTTGTTGGATACGTTGATTAAGGTCACTTCGCCAATCGGATCCACGATATAGTTTTCATTCTTGAAAAAATCACTGATTTCAATCGTTTTCGCTTCTTTAGGGATATCATACGTATAGATCTTTTCTTTTTCTCTTCCGACAAACATAATGACACGCTCTGATAGAATCTTTAAACTATCAAAAAGTAGGAATAAGCCAAAGAGTAAACCTAATACCGAAAATCCAATCACAACATAGCGTGTGACATCTTCAAAAATAAAATAAGCTGTGCTACCTGCAACAAGTGATAAACCAATCACGAGATAAGCATTTCTTAAACGATAAGTTTTAGGTTGTATTTTTGTAGAAACACTTTTGAGTTTTCGATTTCGCTTTATCTTAATCATCGGTATACCACCCGTGATCGATGAAAAGATTAAAAAGGCAAAGAACACGGGACCAACATCATATACTAAACCTAAAATAAGCATTTGAAATTCAAGATTAAACCCAATTTGAATATAGGGATAAAGATTACTTAAAAAAACGATGGCTAAAAAGATATAACCGATTTTTCGTTTTCTTCCTAAAATACTGAACAAAAAATAGGAAGTGATAAAATAGCCTACAGACTGTAAGACAAATGATAAGAATAAATCCATGATGACACCCCTTCGTACGTCTTATGACTCATTATAAATGAAATTGTGTGAAGTTGTCAATAACAGGGGTTTGCCCTTGTAATTTAGCATTTTATCAAGTAAAATATGAATAGCATAAGTGAGGTGTATAGCAATGATTAATTTAGCTTGGTGGGCATTTGTCTTAATATTAGTTGGTGTCTTACTCGTGGGAGGTCTTGTTGGTTTTATTTTATCCCGCGGTTGGTTTAAGAGATACTTAGAAAAGAATCCACCTGTCAATGAGAGAATGATTCGTGAAATGATGCGTCAAATGGGTCGTACACCTTCTGAAAAGCAAGTTCGCCAAATTCTCGCTTCAATGAATCAATACAAGTAATCAAAAAATTGACATAGATGATATGTCTTTTTTTCTCATGTGGAGGTAGTATGAAACAAATCGATATTGAACGTGTTGTTCATGGTATGTTACACGTCGCAAGACCTTTAGAGATATCACGAGTACGCCATCTTTTATCCGATGGTACCAAACAAGAAGTGATTGAAGAGCTTAAAAAATACCAAAATGAAGATGGTGGTTTTGGCCATGGTCTTGAACCTGATGCATGGAATCCCCATTCATCTGGCATTCAAACGTGGGCAGCATGTAACATCATCAGAGAGCATGCGATTGATCAAATGGATCCCATGGTTGAAAAACTGATTGATTATTTATCAGAATCCTTTGATGATACTATTCAAAGATGGCATTCAATTCATCCAGATCATAAAGATTATCCCCATGCACCATGGTGGGAACATGAGGGTGATTTAAAATCGTTTAATCCTTCTGCATCATTAGCTGGATTTATCATTAAATATGGTAATCCGATGTTACCTATCTATAAAAAGGCGAAATCACTAATTGAAGAAGCCTTGGACTTTATTTTGAACACAAAAGATCAGATTGAAAGGCACGAACTGAGATGCTTTGTAGAAATGATCAATGATATTACTGATTTATATCAACATCAACCTAAATTTCAAAAAGCGAAACGCTTTATGATTTTACACATGGATGAAGTTATCGAAAAAGATCGTTTACTTTGGTTTAAAGACTACGTCAATAAACCTTCATCTTTAATTAAACATCACCCCTCTTTAGGTTCTGAAGTTTTCTTTGATCTTTTATGTGAAGAAATCGATGAAGCATTCGATCATCAAAATGAAGAACATCTTTGGGATATTACATGGCAATGGAATGCTTACCCTGAAGCGTTTAGTTCAGCAAAAAATCATTGGCAAGGCATCATCGCATTTGAGTATTTAAAGCTGATTAAAGATTTAGGCATTCTCATAGAATAAGGTGAACATCATGAAATATGAAATTCTTTTAAAAGATTATCCACTTATCACATACGATAAGATTAGATATCAAGATACAGACCGACAAGGTCACGTGAATAATGCCAATTTCCCAGCATTTATCGAAACGGGACGTGTTGAACTTCTCTATAACCCAGATAAACCTTTGCATCATGAAGATTGTCACTTTGTATTAGCACATATCAGTTATGATCTCTTAAATGAGATTAATTATCCTGGAAAAGTTGACATTGGTGCACGAATTACAAAGATTGGAAACAGTTCAATTGCATTCGAACACGCTTTATTTCAAAATGATGTGCTTGTGTGTAAAGGCACTTCAGTGGTGGTTCATGTATCAAAATTAACAAAAAAATCAGTTTCATTATCCGAAGAAACAAAATTATATCTATCTCATTTTTTATAAAAAAGAAGGAGTTCGCTTGTTGCGAGCTCCTCTTGTTTATGCTATTTGGTTTGTCTTTGTTTTCTAGGCACAAACTTATATTCAGTTCCTAGTTTTAATCTCCTGTAATTCGCTTTATGTCTGATAAAAATGAGCGTAGCTAAAAGTGATACAATCACTAAATCCATAATGCGGGTTGCAAAATTAAATAATTCATGTTCTAAAAAGACTCTGATGATAAAATAAACTAAGACAGAAGATGCTGCAATCGTTGAAGAAAGTGATACATATCTAGTGATCATAAACATAATCAAGAAAAGGATAATGACACCGACAGCGACCCAAGGTTCGATTGCGAAAATCATACCTGCAGAGGTTGCTACTGCTTTTCCGCCCTTAAAGTTAATGTAAATGGGAAACACATGCCCTAAAACGGCTGCTGCGCCATAGATTGAAGAAATATTAATCTGATATTGACTGACTAAATAAAGGGAAGGATCATTAATTAAGAATACGAGTAAAATAACGAGTGCTCCTTTTAATGAGTCAAAAATAAAAGCGAAAATACCATATCTAAATCCAAGGACACGAACTGCATTGGTTGCACCTGTGTTTTTCGATCCAAATTCACGAATATCAATATTTTTAAATACTTTCCCAATGATGAGTCCACTCGGAATGGAACCTAGGAAATAAGAGAGAACCATGAGAAGAAAAATGTATACATATGTCATATGACCACCTCATTACTTATACATTATATCACGATTAATTGAGGTGTCAAAACGAAAAAGAAAACATATTCAAACGTTGTAGTTGACTATATTTTTTGGTATAATAAGTCCATACATAAAAGTTGGTGATCATGTGAATAAACAAAACAAAAACTATGATGAAAAGTCGATACAAATCCTTGAAGGTTTAGAAGCAGTTCGTAAACGTCCAGGGATGTACATCGGTTCTACCGATGCAAAAGGTCTTCATCATTTAGTCTGGGAAATTGTTGATAATGCGATTGATGAAGCACTCTCAGGCTACGGTAGTGAGATTACAGTAACAATTAAAGCGGATAATTCCATTGAGGTTTCTGATAATGGTCGCGGTATGCCTTATAAAATGCATGCTTCAGGAAGACCTACAACAGAAATCATTTTTACTGTTTTACATGCTGGAGGAAAGTTTTCTGACCAGAGCGGATACAAAGTATCCGGTGGTCTTCATGGTGTAGGTTCCTCTGTAGTGAACGCACTATCTTCTTTTCTTGAAGTTACGATCTATCGCGATGGTGGCATTTGGCGTCAACGGTTTACCGAAGGTGGATCCAAGATTGGACAAATCGAACGTATCGGAGATACCAAAAAGACAGGAACAACTGTCTGGTTTAAACCAGACCCAAAAATATTTTCAACTACCTTATTTCAATACGATTTAATTAAAGAACGTATTAGAGAATCAGCCTTCTTAATCAAAGGTTTAAAAATGAATTTAAATGATCAACGTAAACCTCAAAAGGAATCATTTAAGTACGATGAGGGTATTAAAGCGTATATCGATCTTTTAAATGTGGGAAAAAATGGGTTAAATGAAACCTTACTCATCGAAGCACCTTATGTTGTTGGCGAACATAAGAAAAAAACGATTGAAATTGAGATCGCTTTACAGTTTACAGATGGCTATCAGGAAAACATTTTATCATTTGTCAATAACGTGAGAACCAAAGATGGTGGAACCCATGAAATCGGGTTTAAATCTGCACTCACGAGAAGTATGAATGATTATGCAAGAAAGTATAACATTTTAAGAGATAAAGACGCTAATCTAGATGGTTCTGATATCAGAGAAGGTTTAACTGCAGTTATTTCACTACGTATTCCCGAAGATGTCTTAGAGTTTGAAGGACAAACAAAGGGAAAACTAGGAACACCTGAAGCTAGAAATGCCACCGATTATGTGGTCTATGATAAATTTACAACTTACTTAGAAGAAAATAAAGCAGTCGCATCGCAAATTATCAACCGTGCTCTTTCTGCACAACGTGCCAGAGAAGCTGCACGTAAAGCAAGAGATGAAGCACGAAATGGCAAATCTAAACAAAAGAAAGAAATGCTATTATCGGGTAAATTAACGCCTGCTCAAGGTAAAGATAAAAACTTAAATGAACTGTTCTTAGTCGAAGGTGACTCTGCGGGTGGATCTGCAAAACAAGGTAGAAACAGACGTTTCCAAGCGATTCTACCACTGCGCGGTAAAGTCATTAACACAGAAAGAACGTCTTTAGATGTCATTTTAAAAAATGAAGAAATTTCAACCATCATCTACACCATCGGTGCTGATTTTGGTGCCGACTTCGATTTAAAGAAATGTAACTATAAAAAAGTCATCATCATGACCGATGCTGATACCGATGGTGCACACATCCAAATCCTACTTTTAACCTTCTTTTTCAGATACATGCGTCCTTTAATTGAAGATGGAAGACTCGATTTAGCACAACCACCTTTATATAAAATCACGAAGAAAAAAGGTAAAAAAGAAGAAATTCATTACGCATGGAGCGATGAAGAATTAAAAACACTCATCGATGACTCACCTTATACCATTCAGCGCTACAAAGGTTTAGGTGAAATGAATGCGAATCAGTTATGGGATACAACGATGAATCCAGAATCACGCTCACTCATTCAAGTGAAGATTGATGATCTCGGTGCCTCTGATAAACGTATTTCTGTTTTAATGGGTGATGATGTCACACCAAGACGCACCTGGATTGAAGATAACGTTGATTTTGAAATCAGCGATGATTTTGATCTGCAAAGGGGGCAAGAATAATGGCTAAAGATGTGATCAAACAAGTCAATGACTACATCGAAAAAATCATTGAGTCTTCTTTAGAAGATATTGTCTCAGAACGTTTTGCAAGATACTCTAAATACATTATTCAAGATCGTGCACTTCCGGATGCTAGAGATGGGCTAAAACCTGTTCAACGTCGTATTTTATACGCGATGCAACAACTGGGTATGTTGCACAACAAACCTTATAAGAAGTCAGCGAGAATCGCTGGTGAAGTTATGGGTAAATATCACCCTCATGGTGATTCATCGATTTATGAAGCGATGGTTCGTTTATCTCAAGACTTTAAAATGAGAGTGCCTTTAATCGATATGCACGGGAATAACGGCTCGATTGATGGTGACTCCGCAGCTGCGATGCGTTATACTGAGGCAAGACTTTCTAAAGCTGCAGAAGCGCTTTTAGGTGATATTGATAAACGTACAGTACCGTTTGTCCCTAACTTCGATGATGAAGAGTTAGAACCCGTTGTCTTACCTGCCAAATTCCCTAACCTATTAGTTAATGGTGCTAAAGGGATTTCTTCAGGATATGCAACAAACATTCCACCACATAATTTAAAAGAAGTCATTTTAGCAACGCTTGCGTTTATTGATAACGAAAAAATGACGTTAGCCGAAGTCTCTGAGATCATTCATGGACCCGATTTTCCAACCGGTGGTATCGTTCAAGGACATGCAGGTATTTTACAAGCCCTAGAAACAGGTTCAGGTAAGATCGTTATTCGTTCTAAATCCATGGTGGAAGAGATCAGCAAATCTCAAGACCGTATTATTATCACTGAAATTCCTTATGAGATCAATAAAGCAGATTTAGTGAAAACTATGGATATGTTTAGAATCGATAAAAAGATTGAAGATATCTTAGAAATCAGAGACGAATCTGACCAAGAAGGATTAAGAATCGCGATCGATTTAAGAAAAGGTGCTGATGCACAACTTATTTTAAATCTTTTATTTAAAAATACGGATCTCCAAGTGACCTATAACTATAATATGGTTACGATTATGAATCATCGCCCTGTCTTAGTCGGTGTCCTTCCCATCTTAAAAGCTTACATTGACCATCAAAAAGATGTGATCACGAACCGTTCAAACTACGAACTTGCGAAAGCAAATAAACGTCAACACATCGTTTTAGGTTTAATTAAAATGGTTTCAGTCATCGAAGAAGTGGTCAGAATCATTAGAAACTCGCAAAATAAACAAAATGCGAAAGAAAACATTATGCAAGCTTTTGATTTTTCTGAACTTCAAGCAGAAGCTATCGTAACCTTGCAACTATACAGATTATCCAATACCGATATTATCGCACTGGAACAAGAATCTGTTGGTTTATCTGAACGTATTAAAGAATTAGAACATATTTTAAGTTCTGAAGCAGCTTTAAGAAAAGTCATTAAACGTGAGTTAACTGAAATGATGGATTTACTGGGTGAAGATAGAAAAACAGAAATTGAAG
>MIDA01000077.1:7085-7593 GCA_001830045.1 Tenericutes bacterium RIFOXYA12_FULL_35_10
GAGACTCTGCCACCAGTTATGCACTCACCCCGTATCGGGAAGTGACATTGCTTGATCTGACTCCCTTGGGGGATGCCTACGACTTCGATGATGAACTTGTTCCTATCCCAGAGGTTGATTTCCTGTTCACATCTGACATGCTCGAGCTGTTGGGAGCACAATGGGAGTGGTTGATCAGCAACACCGGAGCCTATCTTGATGCAGGGTACAATTTCGCACCAACGAGAAGTGTCGAGGCTCTCGCCTATCTGTCCGTGCAGGATGAAGCCTTCGCGTTTGTCGATGATCAGGGGACAGATTATACGACTGACGATATGACAGCGACGGAATTCGCGATCGAACATTTCGATTTTCTTGCGAGTGGCAGAATCAATTCCCTCTCCAGTCTGATCGGATTGATGGTGGGATCCAGTGAATTCCCCGTGACCACATTGGAAGCGGATGGGTACATCGGCTTGTCGGCATACCTGGCTGGAACCGAGTACGATGTTACCGACGACAGTATTGA
>MIDA01000078.1 GCA_001830045.1 Tenericutes bacterium RIFOXYA12_FULL_35_10
TACAAAAAGACCACCTAGAGCTATCCTCTAAGTGGTTTTCATTTAAACCAGTGTTAATATTTTACCTTTACTTACAAAGTAGAGAAAACTCATGATAAAATAGATGTATGAAACGAGTATCAAAAATAAGCAAAAGAATAAAAAACAGTAAAATAAAAAGAGAAGTCAATCTAAAGATTGGAGTTGGGCTATCATAAAAACATTTATCCATGATTTAATCGTTCGTCATGATTTATACGATGCTGATGTTATCTGTTTTAAGCATGGGAAAATCGTTGAAAAGCATACACTCTACAATCCCAACGTCCCAATTCAATATGACTCAGAATCATTGGTAAGAATTGCCTCTATTTCGAAATTGTTTGTTGCAGTCGCAATCATGCAACTGAAAGATAAAAGTCTATTAACACTTGATGATCCAGTTGATCAATACTATGATTACCCCATTAGAAACCCGTATTTTTTAGATATACCAATCTCCATAAAGATGATCTTAACGCATACCTCATCTTTTCAAGATACTGATATGATCAACATACCCTATGGAGAAACTCTATTTGAACTTTTTCACCCAAAGGGGAAATACTATACACAAGAAATGGTATTAAAAATTGAAGGGAAACCCGTTAAACCAGGGACTAGATATCATTATTACAATACGGGATTTCAATTGTTAGCAGGTATAATTGAAACGATCTCAGGTGAACGTTTTGATCACTATATTGAAAATCATATACTTAAACCTTTAGCGATGAAAGGATCATTTAATCCGAGTAGTGCGATAGTGAAAACTTGGTTAAAACCAACATATCGAAAATTAAATCACGTATGGGAACCTCAAATAGATAAAGATATCAAGTTTATTGATACTCAGTCCTATGTTTTAGGTACGAATGGTTCACTTTTTTCACCTCAAGGTGGTCTGAGGTCAAATGCCAGTGAATTAAGTTATTTCATGAAGTTTTTGATGTTAGGTGATGAACGTATATTAAGTCAATCATCGATTATGGATATGATTTCATTGCATTTTCCAGTAGAAAAGAATCAAACAAACGATGAATTTTGTAGAAATAACGGCATAGGTTTCAACATCATCACGAAAGATTATTTCAATCGCCCCATTAAAGATATGTCTTATACACTTGTTGGACATTGCGGTATTGCTTATGGCTGTTTGGGGATTTTCTTTTTTGATCCTTTGAGCAAAAATGGACTCATCTTTATCACGCGTGGTCATGGAAAACCACTAAGTGACTATCAAGGTCATTATTCTAATTACTTTAATTTTCAAGAAGAAATGTTGACCTATGTTGATCAACACATTTGGAGGACATCATGAATTCACTTTCCTGGGATAACCAACATTTAAAATTTGCTCAAATACCGATATTGGACTTGGTGAAAAAATATCAAACGCCACTTTTTGTCTATGATCAAGATGAAATCTTATCGCGTATTAGTGAATTAAAAAACGTATGTTATGCGTATGAAAACATGACAATCTATTATGCATCAAAAGCCTTTTTGACGCTTGCTATGGCACAGATTATTAAAGATAGTGAGATTGGTATTGATGTAGCCAGTCGAGGTGAACTTTTTATTGCTTTAAAAGGTCATATTGATCCTATAAAGATACTTTATCACGGTAATAATAAATCGATAGAAGACATCACCTATGCGATCAATCAGGGTGTAAGAAAGTTTGTTGTTGATAACATTGATGAGCTAATACTTATCAAGGATATTTCTGATGATTTAGCAGTTGATTTATCGATACTTATGCGTGTGATTTCCAAAGTTTCAGGCATTAACACGCATAAAAATATAACAACAGGACATCATCGTTCAAAATTTGGTATCGATATGGATCTTGATTTTGATCGTGTTTTCACATTTTTACCTACAGCAAAACATATCCATTTTAAAGGTTTCCATGTTCATGTTGGTTCACAACTTTTATCAAACGAGTCCCATTTAAAAGCGATTGATCAACTTTTTGTTTATATAAAAAAACTAAAGGATATGTATGACATCACCATTGAAGAAATCAATATGGGAGGTGGTTTTGGTATAAAATACCTTGAAACAGATCAACCTATGACCATAAAAGCTTTCTTAGATTCCATGATGCAAAAAATCAAAATATCTGCACAAACCATTCAAATTCCACTTCCTCATGTCAGTATTGAACCAGGTCGGTTTATCGTAGGGGGGACTGCAATTATCTTATATACTGTTGGTTCAATTAAACAGGGGTCACCCTATCCTATAGCCGCGATTAATGGCGGTATGACCGAAAACTTAAGAGTAGCTCTTTACCAAGCCAACTATCAAGCAATGCTGGTCGATCGAAAGAATCAAATGGAACAAAGTTACACCATTGTAGGTCAAGCATGCGAATCCACCGATCTGATGATTGAACAAGCAAAACTTCCAAAACTACAAAAAGGGGATACCATTGCATTTTTAAATGCAGGAGCTTATGAACATTCTTTAGTTAATAATTTTAATAAGACTTTAAAACCTGCTGTCGTAATGATTCATCAGGGTATAGATCGCGTAATACAAAGAAGAGAAACCTATGAAGACCTTATTTCTAGAGATGATGTTTAACTATAATGTAGGTAATTTTTGTTTATCAATTCAAAAGAAAATGTGTTAAAAAGAAAGAGGACGAAATCAATATGATAACTTATAAATTGTGCAGTGAAAATGATTTGGACCCTATGTTTGAAGCCTTTACTAAAGGATTTTCGGACTACATGATTAAGTTTGAACTAACAAAAGAACAATTTAAAAATCTTTTTCTTGGTATTGAAGGAAACCGTTTTGAATACTCTCTACTCGCAAAAGATGACTTTAAACCTGTTGGTATCATGTTAGGCGGTATCAAGACTTATGATGGTCTTAAAACACTTCGATGTGGAACATTAGCTATTGATCCTGATTATCGTAGAAAAGGTGTTGCACAAGAACTTTTTAATAGACATCATTCCATTGGAGTAAAAGAGAATTGTCAACAGTTATTTTTAGAAGTGATCAAAGGTAATGATAAAGCGATTCATTTTTATCTCAAACAAGGATATGAAATCAAAAATGATATTTTTTATTATCAACTCAAAGATGCATCTCTTTTAAATGATAAAGAAACGAATTCTTATATGATTAAATCAATAAGTTTTGAAAACGTCAATGATTTTTATCATAAACACGATGATAAACATCTTAACTGGCAAAATGATTTTGATTACCAAAAACAAATCAAAGAAATGATGTATTATGGATCTTTTGATCAAGATCAATTGATTGGTGTCCTATCAATGACACCAAATGGAAAAATCTTTTATCTGTTTGTTCATGAAACCTTCAGAAGAAAAGGTATTGCTACATCCTTACTTCATTTCGCAAAATCAAAAGCCAATTTCAAAAGCATTAACATCAGTGTCACGCATAAACCTGATCTCATGAGTTATCTTGAAAAACAGGGTTTTGTGTTGCAGTCCATTTCACAACATGAAATGTATGTATCCCTTTAGAAGAGTGAACTTAAATTATAGATAAAAAATAAAACCCGCTGATCAACATCAACGGGTTTATGTTTTATAGATTACTATAAACTTACAAAAGCACTAAACTTAATGCCATAATAACCATGCCTGACATCACCCCAAGAATGGAAAGATGGTGTTCTCCATATTTTTCAGCACTTGGAAGAAGTTCATCCAAAGATATATAAACCATAATTCCTGCAACTCCAGCGAATATAAACCCAAATGTAAGTTCATTAAACAACTGACTGAGTAAGATATAACCGATAATAGCACCCACAGGTTCAGCTAAACCTGATAATAAGGTCCAAATAAATGCTTTTTTCTTAGAACCAGTCGCATGAAAGATGGGATAGCAACAGCAATACCTTCAGGAATATTATGGATTGCAATCGCAATCGCAATACTTATACCTAATGTAGGTTCATCAAGTGTTGCAATAAACGTTGCTAAACCTTCAGGAAAATTATGTATCGCAATGGCAATCGCAGTGAAAACGCCTAATCTTAATAATGACTTTTTCTTGCTATCTAAGGATAATCCTTCATCTTGAAGTTCATGAGGATTTTTCTCGTTTGGAATCAGATAATCAATTAACGCGATTAAACCCACGCCTACAAAAAAGGCAAGTGTTGTATAAAAGTAAGCTTGATTTTCAGAAAAAACTTCACTTAGTGAAAGAAAAGCTTTTGGAAAAATCTCGATAAAAGACACATAAATCATGACACCAGCACTAAGTCCTAAAGCGTAAGATAAAAACTTGTGGTGATTTGTTTTCTTGTGGAATGCAAATAGACTACCAAGTCCTGTAGATAATCCTGCAAATAATGTGACAATGAAAGCTAGACCTAAATTGCTCATGTTGACCTCCTAAATTAAGGCAAACCTTATAATCAAGTTAAGTATAGCATTAAATAAAAAGAGATACAAGAAAAGTGGTTTATAAAAAAAACTCTAAGCGTTCACTTAGAGTTTACATAGGCTTTAAGCCTTGTTCTAAACGTTTAATAATAATGTGTAATCTATTAGTTCTTGATTCGGTTTTTTTTAATACATAATAACTCATGGCATAAGTCTTTTGAATAGATGTCGAGAAAGAATTAAACTGTTTAAATGCAAGGTCTGATTCTTTTATTAATTCTTTAAAAGATTCAAGATTGTAATCTTCAGGTGCAAGATCTGCCTTATCCCATCTGCCATCTTTTTTAGCAAGCTCGATTGCTTGATATCCAGAGGGCATCATACGTCCCTCTTTAATTAATCTTTCTGCAAACATTTTGTTTTGTGTTGACCATATCGATTTAGGTAATCTCTTCGAAAAATATTTTACATAATATTGGTCATCTATTCGCTTGATTAAGCCATCAATCCATCCAAAACATAGCGCAATATCAAGTGCTTCAAAAGGTGTAAGTGATGAGGTTTTCTTCGTTTTATCGAACCTAATCCATGCATGCTCATTATCTAGATGATGCATAGACATCCATTCATAAAAAGCTTGTTTGTCATAAAAATTGAAATACTCCATGGTATCAACTCCAGTTTTAAGCATATCTTGATATCTTGTCTTTGTCAATAATTTCTTTAATTTAGAGTTAATCAGTCCTTATTTTTAAAATATTTATGTTATAATATGACCATCATTTGAGGTGGTTTTATGAAATTATCAACCGGTATGACTGTGTCTATACACAGCTACAAGCATAACAAAAAGCTGCATCGCGTCTGGAAAAAATCCATGGTATTATATCAAGATCAACATCTTCTCGTTACAGGAAACAATAGAACCAAAGTGATCGAAAGTGATGGAAGAAGTTGGCATACAAAAGAGCCTGCAATCTGTTATTTTTATGCAGATCTGTGGTTTAACATCATTGGTATGTTAAAAAAAGATGGGGTTTATTTTTATTGTAATCTTTCATCCCCCTATCTCTATGATGGAGAAGCAGTTAAATACATTGATTATGACTTAGATATCAAAGTGTTTCCAGATGGTAGTTATATTCTTTTAGATGAAAAAGAGTATGAAGCACATCAAGGTTCGATGTGTTATTCTGATGAAATTCAAGGCATTGTTTTAAGTCAAATTGAAGTCTTAAAAGAAAAGATTGAAAAGAAAGAAAAACCATTTGATTTATCCGATATTAAACTTTATTATGATCAATATAAAAGCATGACCAAAAAGTGAGGTTTCACGATGAGAGTGCTTCATACAACGATTAAGATGACCTTGGTTGCTGTTATCACAAGTCTGATTACAAGACAACTTGGTCTAGAGTACTGGTTGACAGCGGGCATTGTCGCTCTTTTATCCATTTCTTCAACAAAAAAAGATTCACTTGTTTCATCAGTTAGAAGAGTTGTTGATGCTATTTTTGGATTGATGCTTTCATCATTGATGTTTATCGCTTTCGGATATACGTTTACTGTATTTGCCATTTTTATCTTTATTTTTGCATATGCTTCATTTCAACTTAAATTACATGAAGGTATTGTTTTATCACTTGTTTTAGTTTCTCATCTCTTATCTGAAGGTGAATTTAACTTTAACATGATTGGTAATGAACTCGCTATTTTATTTATTGCGGTGGGTGTTGCCATGTTATTCAATGTGCTGTATCCTCAATCAACTGAAAAAGTATTGGATCGGCATGTGCATTCTGTTGATCAACTCATTCGAGACCATCTTTATATGCTATCCATTTTATTAAAAGATCCTGAATATCATGATGAATATTACCGGCATTATGCCACACTCGATCATAAAATCACAGATACGATTGATGAAGTTGAGTTGGTTGATAAAGATCTTTTGTTCTCAAACGACCATTCATATTTAGCATATTTTCATATGCGAAAAGAACAATCTTCGTATATCAGACATATGTATGAACATGCATTTAGATTAAAAAGCGCTCACCCGTTTGCACTTGAGATATCTGATTATATTAAAACGCTAGCAAGTGATATTGGTCTATACGACAGAGCAACTGGTCAACTTAAGCAATTATCTCTTTTATTACAGCATTATAAAACGGCACAACTTCCTCAAACAAGAGAAGAGTTTGAAACAAGGGCATCCCTTTTTTACATCTTAAATGAAATTGAATCGTTTTTAGTGGTTAAAGTTGATTTTCACCACAGTTTCCCAAATTTTGGTGACTTGCGCTCATAGAGCGCTTTTTTTAATGCCTTTCATTCGATTAATAGTGATATGTTTGATAAAATAACTATGAAAAATGAAAAGGAGAAATTAAACATGAATTTTATTAAGTCTTTTAAAAATCTATTCTCACCAATCGTCACAACCATCATCGTGATTGCTATTAGTGCATATACACTTGGTTTAAGTTTTGGTGGTAACAACATCTTTGAACAACTTGAACGTTTTGTGCCTATTATCTTAGTCATCATCGCCGTTGTTGGCATGCAGTTATCTAAACAAAGTTTAGCAGCACATCTCATTTTGCTATTCACTTCCTACCTACAGTCAGGTAGAGACTTGATTGTTGCAATCACCTCATTTGATTTCCAAAGTTTCTCATTTGGAGTTACATGGACCATACCACTGATCATTAATGCGATTATCTTCGTTTATCTACTCTTATATATCTTATCCTTTGTGCTTGATGGTAAAGCTAAATTTAGATTAGAATCTGGTCCAGTTGTTGTTTCTGCAATCATTGCATTTACATTCTTCTTCTTTAGAGATGGGTTTTCAGTAGCAGTCTTGAAGATTGTTCCTCCGATGATCGCACTGATGTTTGGTTCTGAACTTTTCGCGATTGTACTCCTCTTAGCTGGTGTTGCTGATGTTCCATTTGATCTATTAGCAAAATTAACAGATGGCATCTTATTCGAACAAACATTTGGATA
>MIDA01000079.1 GCA_001830045.1 Tenericutes bacterium RIFOXYA12_FULL_35_10
CATTAAATCTCTGACAAGAACACAATGGGCGATGGGGTTTTATTTTGGTGTTAAGAAGAGTTTTTGTCAATCTCATGATGTTCGATGGGATGAGAAATTATTAAGTTATGCTTATCCTGAAGACTTGATATTTAGCTTCGAATACTATAAAAAAGCAAAAGCAAACAAGTTAGAATGCTATTTTAGCGATACTGTAAAAGTTAAGCACATGGCATCCCAGACCTCCCGTTTACCAAAATTTAAAACAGATTTGCTTATGGTGATAAATAGAGGTTATATGATTTACAAATTTAATCTTGGTTTTCGATATAAACTGGGTTTTCATGTTTCAAATTACGCAACATTATTTTCGAGACTAAAAAACAGAGAGAATTTCAATCAATTGTTGAGTATATTCAAGATTTATAAAGAAAATATTGAAAATATAAAGTCTGGTAGCTTAGAACATATTTATAGTAGGTATTTAAATGTATAATATAATTTATCTATCAACAATGTGCGATAAAAATGTGTATAAACAAATCGTTAAAAATAACGGTATTGGCATAAGTCCACAGATGCAAAACTATAACTCTGCATTCTATAAAAGTCTTAAACTACAAAATTGCAAAGTGCATAGTTTATCAATATTACCTTATAAATTCAAATTTCACGAGTACTTTGTAACTGACAACAATGCATTAGATATACCAAAGTATATGAATTACAAACAAGGAAAACATATTGGAAAAATGCACACTATAATAAATACAATCAAAAGTGTTAATAGTATCAAAAAAAGTTCAATACAACCAGTTGTTATAATTTGTGACTCATTGAATTTGTCTCTAGGTATTGTAAGTTTTTACTCGAAATATTTCCTTAAGATTAAGACATTTGGTATTGTAACTGATTATCCTGACAGTAGTTATTATAAAAAAATATCATTTAGAAAAAAAATCTATAAAGTAATTTTATTGTTTTTTCTACACAAATATTCTGCCTACTTTACTCTATCATCTTACATAGGTGAAAAATTCAAAGCTGACAAAATGATACTAAAAGGTCAAATAGAAATAAGCCCAAATAACGACAACATTCTCAATGAAGCGAAGTATAACAAAGAAGTTAGATATGCTATTGATGGAAATAAAATAGTACTGTATTCAGGAAGTTTAACCTATGAAAATGGAATAGATAATTTACTCGATGCATTTGAAATAATAGAAAACGAAAGTATTGAATTACACATCTATGGGAGTGGTCCACTTTCTGATATGGTTAGCAATTACTCAAAAAACTCAAATAAAATCAAGTTTTTCGGGTTTATAGAGACAGAAAATCTAAGAATTCTACAGGCTAATGCTGATATGCTTATAAATCCAAGACCTTCAAAACAAGATTTTGTGAAGTTTTCATTTCCATCAAAAAATATTGAATATATGAGTAGTGGAACTCCGTTGTTGACAACCAACTTGTACGGAATGAACGAGTTTAATGATTTTATTTTTATTATTGATGATGAATCACCTGAAGGGATTGCGAATGCCATTATCCAAACTTTTAAATCAATCAATTTAAGTGATAAATCAAGTAAAGCATTGGAGTATATTATTGATAACTATAGTACTGGAGCAGCGGGAAGAAGAATCTTAAGTTTTATAGAAGAGCAGGTGCGTAAATGAAAGTCAAAAACATTGAATCGATATTAACAATAGATAGATTAATATTTATATTAATGGTACTATTTGTGTTTGATCAGTTACTTCCAATTTATAGAATACTCGTTTGGTCGCGCCTTATTCAACTCTTCACAGTTACACTTTTATTCTTGCTAATCGTTAAAATAATAAATAAAAGAATGCTTATTTTAATACCAATTACACTTATGTATGCACTTAATTTAATTTATGTTGGTTTTTTTGATGCAAGTAACTTTATCCTATATATATACGGAATTTTGATTTCTTTTATCCCGGTTCTATTTTTCTTGAATTATAGAAATAATTACAGACTAAAATCAAAAATAATGTTAATTGTTAACTTCACACTAATTACAACAATTATAACAACAATCATTGGACTTAGTATTTATCCAGAGGCTTCGAGAGTGCTAGCAACATTTTCTGAAAAAAATGATCCTACATATGTACGTTATACTTCACTTAATATAGGTGGATTTGCATTTATTTATAGTCTTTTACCACTGATTCCATTATATTTTTTTCTTAATTCAAGCAAGAAAAAAGTAATAAATGTACTAATTCTTTTTGGGATATACATTGTAACTTTTATGTCGCAATATACAACTGCAATTGTGATAAGTATGTTTGTTTTATTAGTCATTTTATTAACAAGAGTAAAAACAACAAAAAAAGTAGTTATCTGTATATTTACAGTTTCAGTTTTATTATTCATGATCATTCAATATTTGAATACTTTTATTTATACTTTTATATCATCCATTGACAGTCCTATAATTCAAGAAAGATTATTTGTTCTTTACGACATTATAATTGGTAATAACTACAATCAAATCGGGCGATTAAACCTTTGGATGCAAAGCATTACAGTATTCATAAACCACCCAATATTAGGTGGTTGGACAGCAAATATTCAAACCTATAGCGAACACTCATTTATATTGGATTACCTTGGAAAGTTTGGAATACTAGGACTATCGATACTAATTTTTTACTATACTTCTATCTACGTGTATTTCTATAAGTGCAAAGAAAACAAGAAGCAAGGTTATATTTTTCTAAGTTTCTTTGCAACTATTCTGATAGGTATATTAAATCCAGTTAACTCATTATTAATAATGGGGTTTTTGGTTCCTACATTAATTGGGATAGGAGAGAAAAATGTTTATGAAAATAGTTTGGGTTTCTAACATTTTAATAAAGAATGCTCATGAAAAGATTTACAATAGATTTGGTAATGGTGTTTGGATTGAATCGTTATTGGATAAGGTTAAAGAAAATAAAGATAACCATTATTTCATTATAACTACCCATCACATTAAACAAGAAATTGCAATTGAAGCTGACAATGTTACTTATGTCATTGCACCTTTAGGTTATGCAAAAAAATACAAAAAAGGTAATAGAAAAAATCTTAAATACTGGGATCATTTGCTGAAAAATATATCACCTGATTTAATACATTTTTGGGGTACTGAATATCAAATGGCAAATGATATCTTAAGCGTAACGAGTACGCCTTCAGTAGTTTATGTACAGGGAATAATGTATAGTATTGGCAAATATTATTTATCAGCATTGAGGATAAGTGAAGTTTTAAACATGATATCTCTTCGTGACATTATCAAGTTCGACACTATAATTAATCAACGAAGGGATTACTATATAAGTGGAGCAAAAAATGAAAGAGAAATTATTATTAATTCTGCACATGTGATATACGAAAGTCAGTGGTGCAAATCACAATTTTCATTTTTAAGTCCAAAAATACATTTTCATCAGATGGATCTAATTTTATCTAATGAGTTTTTTGAGCACAAATGGGCTCCAACTAACAACGATAATCCTATCATAATGGTCAATGCATCAGGATATCCTATTAAAGGATTGCATAATATGTTAAAAGCTCTGAAAATTGTGATTAATCAAAATCCTGCAATAAGATTGATTATTCCAGGACCAATTTTGATACGTAAAGGAATAGTTAACTATTTTAAACAAACAGGATATTCAAGGTTCATAAAAAAGTTAATTCGGAAACTAAAAATTGAACAAAACATAACCTTTACAGGAATACTAACTAGAACTCAATTAGCAGAAAAAATGATGTCATGCGATATTTTTGTAATGTGCTCGGCAATTGAAAATCATTCTAGTTCATTAAAAGAAGCAATGATAATGGGAGTTCCTTCAATCACAGCTGACGTTGGTGGTGTTAGGGAGTATGTTAAAGATGAAATTAATGCACTTATTTACAGATATGAAGATTACTATGAACTAGCACATCAAATATTGCGCGTACTGAACAATGAAGAACTTCAAACTAGACTATCATCATCATGCATAAATGATTACAGAACCTCACAATTGGCACTAGATCACAGAAAGGGTATAGAACAAATATACTCAAATATATTGAAAGTAAAAGATGATGAATAATTTAAAAACTCAAACTTCAAAAGGAATATTTTGGAAGATAGCTGAAAACTTTGGTACTGCTGTAGTCGGTTTTATTGTTCAAATTATATTGGCAAGAATTCTTTTTCCCGAAGATTATGGAATATTAGCCATTACATTAGTTTTTATAAATATTGCAAATGTATTTGTGACTTCGGGATTTACTTCAGCAATAATTCAAAAGAAGGAACTCAGCGAGTTAGAACTATCAAGTATATATTATATAAATTTGCTTATATCGTTTGTTTTATTTATTATTATCATAATTTTTACACCACTGATTTCTACCTTCTATAACATGCCCATACTAAAAATTATACTACCTGTACAATCTTTTATATTGATTTTATCAGGGTTTAACTCGATTTATACAACACTTTTAACTAGAAAGTTAGAATTTAAAAAAAGTTTTAATTTCAAAATTTTAGCAGTATTTGTACAAGGTGTTGTTGGGATACTACTCGCAGTTTATGGATTTGGGATATGGGCATTAATTATATCTAATTATTTTAATTATTTTATCAGCACTTATTTTGTAAGAAGGTATATTAGATGGAGACCAACAAGGCAGTTTTCATTAAAAACAGCATTGGAGTTATTCAAGTTTGGTAAGAATATATTATTCTTGAGTTTAATTAATATTGGCTATAATAGTTTTAAGACATTACTAATTGGTAGATCATATGACTCAAAAACATTAGGTTACTTTTCAAAAGGTGAGCAAATACCTAACTTACTTATGGTGAATACTGATGGTGCTATTAACAGCGTTATGTTTCCAGTTTTATCAAAGAGCCAAGATGATCCTAAAAAGTTAATTAAAATCTATTCAAGAGGTATTTCTCTAACGACTTTTTTGACATTTCCAATGATGTTAGGACTATTCATTCTAGCAGATTCTGTTATTTTAGTTTTACTAACGGAAAAATGGGCAAACAGTATAATTTATATGCAAATATCTACATTAATATGTATGACATGGCCTTTTTCTATGAGAAATCAAGCATTAAATAGTGTTGGTAAATCTCACGTTTCATTTAAACTAGATTTATTGATTAAGATAATTACCATTATTCTTATGATTGTTTCCATTAAGTTTGGAATTCTATATCTTCTATTAGCAAATCTTTTAGGATCAATTATTGCAATTTTTATAGGATTCTATGTAATAAAAAGCGAGTTTGATTATAGTGTATATAACCAGATGAAAGATGTTTCAGGACCACTCATTAGTTCGATTCTAATGGCATTGTTATTAAGATATGTTTTAGGTTACATTGATGGCGATATTTATAGGCTTTTGATAGGTATTCCTTTGGGAATGATCATTTATTTTTGTCTATCTTTCGCTTTCAACTATTATAATATGAAGTATTATTTGGATAATTTTGTTCAATTTTATAGAAAACTATTAAGAAAGGGTGAATTAAAATGATTGATATATTTGAAAACAAAGTGCTACTAATAACTGGAGGCACAGGATCATTTGGTCATGCTGTTATGAAAAGGTTGATTAATTCTGGTATCAAAGAGATACGAATTTTCTCAAGAGATGAAAAGAAACAAGATGACATGAGAAAAGAGTTTCAAAATGAAAAATTGAAATTTTATATCGGTGACGTAAGAGATAAGCAAAGCATCAAAAATGCTTTATACGATGTTGACTATGTATTTCATGCAGCCGCATTGAAACAAGTACCTTCTTGTGAGTTCTTTCCAATGGAAGCAGTCAAAACAAACATTTTAGGAACAGATAATGTACTAGAAGCTTGTATTGAATCACATGTGAAAAAAGTTATTTGTTTATCAACAGATAAAGCTGCTTATCCAATTAATGCGATGGGTATTTCTAAAGCAATGATGGAAAAAGTCTATATTTCAAAGTCTAAAACTGTTGATTCAAAATCAACAATTATTTGTGGAACCAGATATGGTAATGTTTTAGCATCCAGGGGATCAGTAGTACCCTTGTTCATAGAGCAACTTAAGTCAGGGAAACCTTTAACAGTCACTAATCCGGATATGACAAGATTTTTAATGACATTGGATGATGCTGTTGATTTAGTTATTTATGCTTTTAAGAATGGAAGATCTGGGGATATTTTTGTTCAGAAATCACCAAGTTCTACAGTCTTAAATTTAGCAAAAGCAGTCTTAAAGATATTTAATGCTACTGAGAATATTAAGATAATTGGAACTCGACATGGTGAAAAACTTTATGAAACTCTGTTAACAAGAGAGGAGTTTTTTGTTGCAGAAAATTTGGGTGATTTTTTCCGAGTACCTGCTGATAAAAGAGATTTAAATTATGAAAAATATTTTATTGATGGTGATGTGTTGTTGTCTACAGAGAATGAATATAACTCTCATAACACAACCCAATTAACAGTAGATGAAATTGTTAATTTGCTTTTGAGATTAGATTATATTAAGTCTGAATTAAATAAGGGATTATAATGAAAATATTAGTTACAGGTGCTAAAGGATTCATCGGTAAAAACTTAATTGCTGAACTAAGAAATCATAAATACACGGATATTTATGAATACGATATGGATTCAACATTAGAAGAACTAGATAATTATTCAATAGACTGTGAATTCGTATTTCATTTAGCAGGTGTCAATAGACCTAAAGACCAAAAAGAGTTCATAGAAGGCAATTTCGGTTTTACATCGGTTCTTTTAAACAACCTTAAAAAATACCATAACAAGTCACCTATCATGCTTGCATCATCGATTCAAGCATTACTAGATAACCCATATGGTATCAGTAAAAAAGCTGGAGAAGATTTGCTATTCAGTTATAGTGAGGAAACGAACGCAAAAGTTATTGTATATCGTTTTTCAAATGTCTTTGGAAAATGGTGCAGACCTAACTATAACAGTGCTGTAGCAACCTTCTCATATAATATCGCTAATGATTTACCAATTACAATCAATGACCGAAACGTGGTTATGAACTTAATCTACATTGATGACCTTGTAAAAGAACTCATCAACGCTTTAAAAGGCAGAGAAAATAGAAAAGATGATTTTTGTTATGTTGAACCAGTTCATACTGTCAAACTAGGTGAAATTGTGGATTTATTATACTCATTTAAAGAGAGTAGAAACAATCGTTCTATTCCAAGCACCATAG
>MIDA01000080.1:0-140 GCA_001830045.1 Tenericutes bacterium RIFOXYA12_FULL_35_10
CGACATGAGCATAGAGTGCATTATATTGCAACACCCAATCCAAAAAGTAAGTTCTGGCGGATCTGACAGGTGCGATATCGCCAGCGTCTTGGCAAAGATAAAGTGCCAAAAATCTGGTAATGCCGCCTTCGGCAACAGCT
>MIDA01000080.1:237-1165 GCA_001830045.1 Tenericutes bacterium RIFOXYA12_FULL_35_10
GTCCATTTTCATCAATGCCTAATTTAGAAAGCGCATGATTCGTGATTTTATCTGTGATTTCACCATCACCAATAATTTCAGCAAAATCACGAACACGTCTAAATAAACGGTTTGCAATTCTTGGTGTTCCTCTACTTCTTCTAGCAAGTGATAAAACCGCATCGACTTCAATTTTATTTTGATAGACATTGGATGTCCGTTCAACAATTTTCTTTAAATCGTTAACACCGTAATAGGATAATCTAAATACAACACCAAAACGGTCTCTTAAGGGGGCTGATAAATCACCAAAACGTGTGGTTGCACCAATTAAAGTAAAAGGTGGAAGATCAATTCTTATCGATCTTGAATCATGATCTTTGCCGATCACGATATCTAACACATAATCTTCCATCGCACTATATAAAACTTCTTCAACAAAACGAGGAAGTCTATGAATTTCATCAATAAATAAAACATCACCCGGTGATAAAGAACTTAAAACAGCAGCTAGATCACCGCTTCTTTCAATCGCTGGACCCGAAGTCACTTTAATTTGAGTGCCAAGTTCATTGGCAATAATTTGTGCTAATGTCGTTTTACCAAGTCCTGGAGGACCATAAAGTAAAATATGATCTAACGCTTCTTTGCGCTTTAAAGCTGCTTTAATGTAAACATCAAGCATTTCTTTAATATCGTCTTGTCCAATGTATTGGTCAAGACGTTGTGGGCGTAGCGACTGATCTTCATCTTCTTTGATTGACATTGCAGTTACAATACGTTCTTTATCCATAGAAAACCTACTTAATTAAGAGTTGTAAAGCATTTTTTATCATCGCTTCAACGCTTTGATCTTGATCAATCTTCTTCATGACTTTTTTAATTTCAATAGAAGAATAACCAAGTGCTGAAAGTGCATCAACCACATCGTTTTTATGCGTTGGAATAA
>MIDA01000080.1:1190-7271 GCA_001830045.1 Tenericutes bacterium RIFOXYA12_FULL_35_10
GCCTTTAAGATCTAAAATGATCTGCTGTGCACTCTTGATACCAATGCCAGGGAACTTCGTTAAATATTTAACATTACTTTCTTCAATCGCAAGAATAATATCATTGATTTGGTCACTTGCTAAAAGTGATAATGCACTCTTAGGACCAATACCAGATACGCTAATCAGTTTAATGAAAAGTTCTTTAGATTCTAAACTCTTAAACCCATAAAGGTTATTAATATCTTCTCTGACATAATGATGTGTATAAATTCTTACACGTTCATTGATCTGATACGAATAAGGATTCGGAGAAACAATAAAATAACCAACACCTTGGTTTTCAATAACCACGTAACTTGGTTTAATTTCCGTAATGCTTCCTTCGATATATGCGTACATGTTGTCACCTTATCCTTAAAATCATTATTCTTATTATATCATAAATGATAAGGAAATTTTAAACCTAGGTTTTGATTATGTTATAATAATTTTAGGACGTGATGGTGTTGCATAAACTTGAGTATATCAAGCAATTTGATGCTGATTTAAAACAACTCTTATCCATTGACAAAAAGTATCTGCCAATACAAAAGAAATTGGCAGTTGTTTTGCGTGGTATCAATCCTTTTTTTCAAACGATAGATAAAGAGATTCAAGAAATGGATGATCGTTTTATCCAAAAATCACTTCAAATTAACCGTCATTATGCTGAAAACATGGAAAATTTTCAGCGTTCACTCAACGTTTTAATTCATAAAAATCAAGATGAGATCGATAAAAGCCAAAAGGTTAAAAATCAAAAGATTCATGATCTCAATCATAATTTAAAACTTGAACTCGAAAACATTGAAGAAAAAGTAAATCGGATTGAACTTGAATCCAAAGAAAAGCTTGATAAAGCGGATCAAACGTTAAAAAGAGAACTTGGCCAAATTCAAAAAGTGATGGTTGATGCCAGAAAAATTTACCAGGATGCATCCCTTGCGATTGAACTTGAACAAAAAGAATCCACAGAACTGCTTGCACAACGTTATGATTTAGAAATGGCTTCTATCAAGGAAAAAGAAGGCTTACTTCATCAAGATATCGAACAAAGAAAGTTAGCAATTAAAGAAGATGCACAACAAGCATCTAAGACCAATGATGAATCTTACTTAACAATTAAAAATACATATACGCAACTTTCTATCTCTGTCAATAAAAAAATCAATGAATTAAAGAAAAAATATCAGCTTACCTTGCAGACACTTGAAAAAGAACATCAACTTCGATTAAAACCGATTTTAGACTCAATTGATGAACTTAAATCAAATTATCAAATAGCCCAACAAAAATCACTTCAAGTCTATACAGAAAAAATGTCATCACTTAATGTGATTTTTGACATTCAAAAAACGGATTATGAATCTAAAAAAGAACGTATTATTCATGAGGGTAATGATCAGATTACGTTGCTCAACTCTAAACTATCAGCATACCGTGAAACCACACAAAAAGAAAAATTAAGTAAATCAAGAGAGATCAGAGATGAAATAAAATCACTTGAAAACGAGATTGAAAAAGATAAGAAAAACAGAGATCTAACACAGATGATGAATCAGTTTGATAGTGATTTAAATAAACAGATCATCAGAACAAACAAAGACATCACACAAAAGAAAAAAGATGCACAACGCAAGTTATTTGAGCTTGATCAAAAGCATTTAAAAGAAATCAATGAATGGCGCCTAAAAAAAGTGCTTTACGAATATGAGAAAAAACAAGATTTCGCTAAAATCGATCTCAATTTTAACCATAATCTAGGCACTTCAGAACTCTTAAGAAAATCAGAAGAGCTCACATATCAACATCAAAAAGATATGCTCTTACAGCAGCATAATTTAGATCTTCTCCCCCTAGAATTTCAGTTATCGATTGCTGCTGCTGTCCAAGAAAGAGAACTTAATTTACTGGGTAATGATGCACATGTCACGATTGCTCAGTTTAAGCACGCTGAAGCCATCATCGACTTTGAATTAAAGAAAGAACTTCTTCTTTTACAACTGAGACGTGATCTTGCTAAAGCAAACTACGACATTGAACTTCACATTTTAAATGCATCGACACAACTTGAACTCGAAAAAGAAAAATCAAAACGTGATTTTGTTTTATCAGAACAAGAACTCAGAATTGAACTCTCACAAGCGATTTATAATAAACAAAAGAAATCCATTCAACATGATTTAGCGACGTTAATGAACGAAATCGATTTAGAAAGAGAACTCGTCTTTTTAGAAAATAAACGCACCTTAGATGAACTTAAACGCCTTGCGCATGCTGAAGAAATCAAACGTGTGTTTATCACCAATGAAGGTAGATATAAACACCAACAGCGCATGAGTAATGAAAAAGCGACACGTCTTCTTTCAACCTATCAAAATGAACTCGAGCATAACCAGCGCATGACTGAAAACTTCTTTTCCACCATCTTTATGCTCTATCAAACAGATCGCACATTTAAAGATGCTTTAATCGAACTTTACCATCTGCCATCTCATCCGGAAGTCTTTAAAGGGATGATTGATTATTTGAAGAAACAACAAGAAAGCTTTTTAGTTTCTTTTTATAACATCGTAGAATCTTATCAACAATTTGATCAAACATTTTATATCAAAAAGATTGAAGATTTAACGGGTTATAAATATATGATTAAGCATGAAGATATGATGAACTACTATGACTCTGAACGTAGTAAAGTCAGTGATAAGCGTAAACTCATTGAAGCTGATATTAAAGCATTCGAAAATCAATTCTTTATCAATCAAGCTGAATTAGAGAGAACAGATATGCACATCGTCCAGTTACTCAAACAAATCGAATTGACAAAGGTTGAAAGTAAATCAGATACAAAACATCAAGACTTAAAAGAATTACATAAAGAGCTATCTAATAAAGAACACGATTTAAATCGTTTAAAAACGGTGATCCAAGGTTTTGAAAAACAGATGGATAAAAAGCATCTGCAACTCACACCTTTAGATTTAGAACTCGAGAAGGTTCAAAAAAATCAAGAAAAACAAGAAAAAAAGTTAGAAAAGGAAAAACATAAAGAAGCATCTGTCTTCTACCTCTATTTAAACCGTAATAAAAAGATCTATGAAGCCTTAACGAAAGATATTAAGGTTTATATCGATTCACTGCTTAACTTCTATCATAGCCTTTATAATGAGGTTTACGTGAGTGATTTATTCTTGAAGGATAAACTGAAAGTCTTAAACGTTCAGTTAGATCTATTTGAACGTAAACTCATTACACATCACCAAGGTTTAATGAACGTCATGCTATCGTTTTATCAAAAACATGAAAAAGAACAACAAATTTTAACTCTTGGCTTTAGAAAATCAACAGCAGCTTTGGTAAGAAGTCTTGATCTCAGTTACCAAAGACAGCAAGGAGATTTAAAGACGGAAGCCGAACGTATGGAAAATGAGCATAAACAATACGAAAAGAACGTTAAGATTAAAGCGAAGAAAAAAGGTGAACTTGAACATATCACCTTCAAGAAATCACTCATCATCGATCAAAGACTATTAAGTGTCATAGAAACCAAGATCTCAGAAAATACATTAAGAAGAGAAGCTGAACTTAAATTGATCTCTGAAAATCAGTTAGCAAGCGAACAAAGTTACACCCATGATCTTGAGTTAAAGAAAACGGAACTGCAAAGTCAATATGATAAATCGATGCAAAGTATTGATCAAACGATTCAAAACGCGATTAAAAATCATGCATCGCTCGATGATTCAATCACTAATAAAAATCAAGCTATCTTAGCGAAATATGAGACCAATCATCAAAAGAGTATGGCAACATTTAAACAAAAGAGTGATCATTTAAACGAAGTGATTGAAAAGGGTAAAGTCCATCAAGAAACAAGACTTGTTGATGAGATGCATTTAGTTAAGCGCATGAATGAAAAACGTGAGAAAGAATTGAAAAACATTCAATCGCACTTACAAAGATTTAACCATCAAACAAAGATTGATCAAAACGTTGTTTTAATGAAAGAATTAAAATTATTAAAGAAAACGCATCATTCAAAAGTTAAAATGCTTCATCTCACTTAAGGAAGGTTAATATCTTCCTTTTTTGATGTAAAAAAAAGAAAAAGGACTTTCGTCCTTATTCAATAAATTCAAATTCATAGGTAAAGATACGAACCGTATCATGATTTTTAGCGCCTTCTTTACGAAGAGCTTCATCGATACCCATGCTTCTGAGTTGTCTTGCAAAACGTTTAACAGCTTCATCTTTGGTGAAATCTGTACGTTCAAAAATAAGTTTTAATTTATTTCCAGTTAAGTCAAAACTACCATCTTCTTGTTTCGTTAAAATGAAATTAGGTTCTTCGCTTTCAAGGGTGTAATTCTTAACGTAATCCGGTGTTTTTTCTTCAACTTTAGGTGCATTTTGCAGTGTTTCAAGCGCTAAGTAGAGCAGTGTATCAATTTCTTTTCTTTGATGTGCAGAAATCGTAATTAAAGGCATCTTGATGTTTTCTTCAAGTTTTTTTAATTTTTCTTCATTTCCGGGCATATCAATTTTGTTTGCAACCACGATTTGAGGACGTTTTAACAAATCTTCATCATACATTTCAAGTTCATGGTTGATCTTTACATAATCATCATAGGGATCATCTCTGGTTAAATCAACGACATGAATGAAGATACGACATCTTTCAATGTGTCTTAAGAATTGAATACCTAACCCCAAACCTAGGTGTGCATTTTCGATTAATCCGGGTAAGTCTGCTAAAACGAAGGATGATTCACCCACTTCAACCATACCTAAATTAGGATGTAGTGTTGTAAAGGGGTATGCAGCAATCTTTGGTTTTGCATTCGATACGACAGATAAAATCGTCGATTTACCTACTGAAGGATATCCGATTAAACCAACGTCTGCTAAAACTTTAAGTTCAACAACAATTCTTCGGTAAACCCCAGGGTCTCCATTTTCTGCATAATCGGGTGCAGGGTTTTTATGGGTAGCGAGTGCAATGTTCCCACGACCACCTTTACCACCTTGTGCAACCACGACTTTTTCACCCTGTTTGGTGATTTCACCAATCTTTAAGGATTTATCTTCGGTAAAAATGATGGTTCCTAAAGGAACTTTCACAAAAGTATCATCAGCTGATGCACCATGTTGTCCTTTGGTTCTTCCTCTTTCACCGGGTTTAGCTTTAATGTGTCTCATGTAACGTAGATCAATCAAGGTTGATTTACCTTCATCACCGACAAAAATTACGGAACCGCCGTTACCGCCGTTACCGCCCCATGGACCACCATATTCTACATATTTTTCTCTGCGGTAAACAGCGACACCATCGCCACCTTTACCACCATAAACTTCAACACTAATTTCATCAACAAACATATTTTTACTCCAATCTTTCTTGAAAAAAAAGGATAACTAGACGTTATCCTTCGTAAACTGACACTTGTGTACGATCTCTTCCGAGTCTTTCGTATTTAACGATCCCGGTAACCATGGCAAACAATGTATCGTCTGAACCACGACCAACATTGGCACCTGGATGAATCTTTGTACCGCGTTGACGGTAAATGATTGAACCAGCATGTGCATATTGTCCATCAGACAACTTCATGCCTAAACGTTGTGAATGAGAATCGCGGCCGTTACGAGATGAACCCGTACCTTTCTTTGATGCGAATAACTGTATATTAAGTTTTAACATGTTATCCCTCCTTCTGATTTTTAATATATTTCGGATATTGTTTTTCAAAATCATTTAAAGTATATTCCAAATTGTCTAAAAGTTTTTCAACGATTTCATTCGATTCTTTTAAAGTTAATTTGAAGTATCCTTCATCTACTGTTAAATCGATTAAATGATTTAACGCTAAGTGCTCAATGGCGTTTGCGGTTACGAGTGTGGCTGATGAAACAGCTGCACAAACGATATCTTGACCATGACGCTTGTATTGGGCATGTCCACTGACGGTGACTTCATTAATTCTACCGTCAATTTTTTTGTATCGTGCGGTAATCATGATTAAGCGTTGATAGATTCAATAACGAGCTTAGTGTATGATT
>MIDA01000081.1 GCA_001830045.1 Tenericutes bacterium RIFOXYA12_FULL_35_10
TGATGCTGGTATGTCAATTAGAGAAGGTATCGAAATTGAAGCGCGTACACAAGGTAAGAATGCAAACTTCATTTACAGTTCATTTGCAACTACAGAAACTGCTGCATTAACCACTGCGATTGAAAACTTCAGAAGTTCAGGCGTTCAAGTTGTGATTATTGCAACAAACCAAGTTCCATTTAAGGCTGCAATCGGTGCAATGCAAACAGTCGCATTCAACGTTCCAGTATTCACATCTTATGTTAATGCTGATGCAACTGCTGTTAATGCTGCAACTGACTATACATTCCCAATTTACACCAATGCATGGGTTGACATTTTCTCAGATAAAGGTACTGCAGACGTTACTGAATTCGTAACTGCAATTCAAAATGCATCATTCTTAACTGAAGGTGAAAAAACTTCAATGGCTGCAAACTCATTTGCAATCGCTGGTTACATCGCTGCGAAGATCTTTATTGAAGGTCTAGAACGCGTTGGTGATGGTGTCCTCACATGGGAATCATTCATTAAAGCTTTAGAATCAGAAGCTGTATCTGTACCAATGGGTGGATCTGTTGACTTCTCAGGTGGTAAACGTTGGGGTATTGACTCAATGTCACTTCTTAAGTACAATCCAACAAACGATACATTCGAAAAAGTAAGAGAAATTGAAACATTAGCACAAATTCAAGCAAAATAAGTTAAACTTTAAATGAGTAAGGGGAGGGGCGACTCTCCCCTTCACCTCATTTACAATAGAAAGAGGTAAGCCTATGAAATCTCCAAAAATTATTACGATTCAAGAAGCCATCAATCTCGTTGAGAATAACGATAATATCGTTTTAGGCATGGCTGGCGCAGAACCCAAGGAATTTATCAAAGAACTTCACAAACGCGCTGGAGAAGTCAATAATGTGCGTGTAACAAACTGTTTACCATTTGAAAATGGCGAGTTTTTTGTAAACCCAGAATACAAATCATCATTTTCAGTTGATAGCTGGTTTTATGGTGCATCTTTAAGAAAGGCACACGATAACGGAAATATCAGTTTTATCCCTAATCACTTGCACCTAGCTGGTCGTAAGCGTTTTGAACATACGAAACCTCGGATTTACGTTGGTACTGCAACACCACCCGATAAACATGGATTCTTATCACTTTCATTATCGAATGTGTATGAGAAAGAAGCGTGTGCGCTTGCTGATATCGTGATCTTAGAAGTGAGCCCACATTTTCCTAGAACATTTGGTGATCTAGAGATTCATGAAAGCAAAGTCGACTACATCGTTAATGTAGATTATTATCCACCTGTTTTACCGGATGCTGAACCGAATGAAAAAGATATTGCTATTGGAAACTTCATTGCAGATAAAATTAAAAATGGTTCAACACTCCAACTTGGTATTGGTGGCATTCCTAACGCCGTTGCGCATGCACTTCTTCATAAGAAAGATTTAGGCATTCATACAGAGATGTTTACAACCGGTTTAATGAAGCTTGTTAAAGCAGGTGCAGCGAATGGATCAAGAAAGAAAACTCATCCAGGTAAACATGTTTGCTGCTTTGCATTAGGTACTCAAGAACTTTATGACTTTATTGATAACAACCCAAGTGTTCAAATTTTAAATGGACACTACGTGAATGATCCTGCCATCATTGGTTTAAATGATAACCAAGTCTCGATTAATACAACCATTGAAGTTGACTTAACCGGACAGTGCGCATCTGAATCGATTGGACACCGTCAGTTCTCAGGAACAGGTGGACAATCCGATACAGCTGTGGGTGCACAAAACTCCAAAGGTGGTATGAGCTTTATTACACTTTACTCAACCGCGATGGTCAAAAATCCTAAAACAGGTGAAAGAGAAGAAATTTCTAAAATTGTACCTTTCTTAAAACCTGGCGCGATTGTCACCTTATCTCGAGCTGATGTTGATTATGTCGTCACTGAATACGGTTGTGTTTCACTTAGAGGTACAAGCGTGGCTGAACGTGTTGAATTACTAATCAGTATTGCACATCCTAAATTTAGAGAATCCTTAAGAGCTGAAGCGATCTCTTTAGGTTACATTTCATAATCATGGCATATCTCGATTTTAAAGGAAGAAATATTTATTATGATGTCCAAGGCGAAGGAAAACCCATCCTCATTTTGAATGGTATTATGATGTCAACAAAATCATGGGAGCCTTTCGTTAAAACATTGTCTAAGGATAATCAGCTCATTCGCTTAGACTTCATCGATCAAGGACAAAGTGATAAACTCGAAAATTCGTTTTATACGCAGTCTATTCAGGTAGACATTATAGAAGTCTTGCTGAAGGAGTTAAACCTTTCTAAAGTCAATTTAGTGGGTATATCCTATGGCGGTGAGGTTGCGATACTGTTTGCAACGAAACACCCACATATGGTTGATCGTTTAGTCTTATTTAATACAACCCCTTATACCAGTCCTTGGCTTCAAGAGATTGGTCATCAATGGAACGCGATTGGAAGAACGAGAGATGGTAAGACCTATTATCAAGCTACGATTCCTGTGATTTATTCTCCAAGCTATTTTGAATCAAGTTTAGACTGGATGAAGAAAAGAGAACAGATCTTAATTCCAATATTCTCTAACCCTGTTTTCTTGGATGCGATGGAAAGATTAACTAACAGTGCGGAATCGTTTGATGCACGAAAAGATTTAGATAAGATCACTAGTCCTACGTTGATTGTTGCTGCGGATGAAGATTACTTAACACCCATTGCAAACCAACGTCAACTTCATCAAATGATTAAAGGTTCTGAGATGGTGATTTTACCTGGTGTTGGTCATGCATCGATGTATGAAAGACCCCTGTTATTTGTAACACTTGTATTAGGGTTTATCAATGCGTTAGAAGCAACGTATCAGATATAGGAGGAATCAGTTCATGGAAAAAAGACAACTAGTCTTAAAGAACGGTGAAGTCATTCACTATTTAGAACAAGGTGCTGGTGAAAAAACACTTTTACTTATTCATGGTAATTTCTCATCATCCATGCACTTTACACCACTCTTAGAAAGACTCCCAAAAACAATCAGAGTGATCACACCTGATTTAAGAGGGTATGGTGATTCTAGTTACTACAGACGTATCAGTTCATTAAAAGAATTTGCAGAAGATATGTATTCATTCTTGCAACTAAAAAAGATTCCTAAGGCTTATGTTGTGGGGTGGTCACTAGGTGGTGGCGTTGCATTAGAACTTGCAGCTAGCCATCCTGATGTGGTCGAAAAAATGGTTTTAATTAACTCAACGACACACCGCGGATATCCCATTTTTAAGAAGGGCGAAAATAACCAAATGCTCGTTGGTCAAGTCTATGAATCACCTGAAGCATTGGGTAAAGATTTGGTACAAGTTGTCCCACTTTTAGAAGCTCAAAAAACAAAGAATTTTGCAGTGATGAGTTGGGTTTTCGATAAGACGATTTATACCGTTGGTAAACCGAGTGCAGAAGATAATACACTTTGGATCAATGAATCTCTTAAACAGCGCAATCTGATTGATGCCGATTGGGCATTAGCAAATCTCAACATGTCAAGTCAACACAATTTCTATAATGCCGGTACAAATAATATCGGTCATGTGAAATGTCAAATTTTGCATACATGGGGAAATAAGGATATCGTAGTACCTGAGTATATGGTGCTTGAAAATGTGAAAGCATTGGAAAAGCAATCGAAACTGGTTGTCTATGAGAACTGTGGTCACTCACCGCTTGTTGATGTGCCTGATCAATTAACGAAAGATATTTTAGATTTTATCGCATAAGGGCTTTGGCCCTTTTTCTTTTTTGTGTAGAAAAAAATCAAAAGTAAAAAAATGTATGTTTAGTATTTGTAAACTTTCCGAATTGTTGCATTTTTTATCAAGAGTAGAAATGGACATCACAAAAAGAAGAATCAGCATAGTATGAAAGAAATGTACAAAATAAAATTAACGACCTTTGATAGTATGTCACAGATCACTTAACAGCAACTCATAGACATGCCAACTATTACTCTATCCAGAAAATAGGAATTACATGTTATACAAAGCCAGCCCCTTGATGTGTACGAAATAAGCTCTTTAAAGATAACTAGAAATCACGTATGAAAAAAACATATCTATAAACGAAGAATACTCAGGAACTCATAGAGTGCTCTATAAATATATAGAAACACACGCATACGCGCATATGCGCGCGTATGCGTGCATACACAGATGATACCTCTCTTAGAGAATGAGGTAAAAAGAAAAAGTGTTCATGCATTCGAGACTTTTGAAGAATGATCAACAATACATAAAATGACCAAGAAACACAAATGACTACAAGAAGTGAAAAAGCTCAAAACCAAAAATGATGAACTCCAGATGTCTTATATCACGTCACCTCTTAAGAAATAACTCCCTCTTCTAGAACACACAACTTAGTGTGTTTTTTTCATATGACTGATCAGACAGAATCAATACACCTATGCGTAAATAGAAGAAGAACAAGTGGCAAAAAGTACCATCAAATCATCACCCACCAAAAATGCTTAAAACGCGATTTGAGCCATCGAACGCGCCAGACAGAGGAATGTTCACAAGAAGAACTTTAAACCGCTTAAAAACTACTCTCAACTATTTTTATTACACTCATTTTAATATTTTGTATATATTTAGTATCGATAGAAGGACATTTTAATGCGTTTAATCATATCAATCATATTTCTTTAATGATGTTTAATCGAATCATATTTTACAGTTTCAATTTCCATTTGTTCGTATAATATATATTATGTTAACCATTACTCCACAGCCTTACTGTGCTGACAACTATGATTGTGTTGGTAAGTTGATTATTGGCTTCTCTCAAAATATTGGCTTCTACACCCAGGATGGTGTGTGAACTATCGAAAATCGACTATGACTAAACTTACATTTTCTAATATGCAAAAAACATGCCTTATGGTACAATAAAGTTGGTGATCATATGAATAAAAAAACGATACTTATTATCTTTACCGGTGGCACAATTTCAATGGCGAAACATAAGGAAACGAGCAAGGCTGTTATCAGTGATAATCACTCTGAATTGCTCCAAAACATCGCTTCTGAGCTCAAAAACATCGAGTTATTGTCCCATCAATTCTCTTTAAAACCATCTCCAGCTATTACGCCAGATGACATGTTTGAGCTCGCAAAACTAACAAAATCATACCTTGAAGACCCCAAAATTGATGGTATTGTCATCACACATGGTACGGATACATTAGAGGAAACTTCATACTTTTTGGATCTCTATTTGGAGACTACAAAACCTGTTGTTTTTACCGGTTCGATGCGTAACTTCTCAGAACTTGGTTTTGATGGTTTAAGTAATTTAGTCAGTTCAATTCTCGTTGCTGCTCATGATGAATCAAAACATATGGGTGTATTAGTGGTACTTAATGATGAGATCAATGCAGCTGCTGAGGTTACCAAAACACATACGTTATCACTAGATACGTTTAAGTCCCTAGAGTTTGGTCCTATCGGAATCGTTGAACAAGATAACGTTTTGTACTATCGTCAGACGCATTACCCACACCTTCATATCGCCCCAACACGCATAGAAAATAGTGTTGAAATCATTAAAGCGTATTCCGGTTCAAGTTCAGTATTACTAAACTTACTGATTGATGGTGGTTTAAAAGGTATCGTCATCGAAGCACTGGGTAGAGGTAATGTTCCGCCCATGATGATTGAGGGAATCAAACGTGCAATCAGTCTTAACATCCCTGTTCTCATCACATCACGTTGTCCAAAGGGACGCGTACTTGATAGTTATGGTTATGAGGGTGGAGGTCATCATTTGAAACAGCTTGGTGCAATTTTTACAGAAAACCTCTCCAGTCACAAAGCTCGAATCAGACTTATGCTAGCTCTTGGATACTCCGCTTTGCTTGAACAAATTAAAACTTTCTTCTAGGGAGATATTTATGTTGACTATAGCGCGCCGTATAAGAGATCGAGATTTGTATAGTAAGGTGTTTGCTTATCTCGTTTTGTCGTTTGGATTGCTTGGTGTAGGTCTACAAACAGGTAGATCTCTTCTAGGATCTGAACCTTTAGCCTATACACTAATCACTCATTTTTACTTCACAACTCAGAGTAATTTGCTCGTAGTAATCATAACTTCTATTTATTTATTTAAACAAAAAAGAGGTCCACTTTTTACCTCATTTGCATTCATAACACTTGTGAATTTATCGATGACTGGAATTATCTTTCACGCACTCTTAACACCCTACATGGGTCAGATCAGTTTTCTAAATCATGTGCTCCATACGATTACTCCGATTCTCTATATTCTCTTTTATTTTCTTATCATACAACCACACTTAAGGATATCAAAATTTTGGGTATCCCTCATTTATCCTCTTGTTTATCTGGTGCTAGTTTATACAATTATTGAACCTTTCTTTGGTGATTTGATGGAGAGACTATTCTCAACATTTTCAAATCCTAGGTTCGTTTACCCCTTTCTAGATCCTGCATCTTATGAGACCGGTGTTCAAGGATTACTCCTTTTCAACCTTGGAATTCTTGCACCGTTAATCGCAATATTCTCTTTTATTTTATGTTATTTAAAGTCTAAATTTGAAGTTAAATTATCTCATCTACAATAGAAAAACGAAGCTTACTCAGCTTCGTTTTTTTCGTTTTTACCTTCGTTTTCTACAACTTCACTTTTCTTTTTTGACGATGTTTTTTTCTTTTTCACAGGCTCTTTAATTTCTTCAGGTACTTCATTTTCAATCATTTGATCTTCTAGATGATCGTCTTTTTGTAGATCATCACGATCATCTTTTTCTGAGGTATCAGTGTATTCATGAAGTGCCGCTTCAGCTTCAGCCATCTTTAACTCTTCTTCAGTATCCTTAACTTCTTGAGCTAGAATTCTTGCTTCTTCCTTACGTTTTAAAGCTTGCTTTCGCGCTTCTATATTCGCTTTTTTCTTTTCTTCCATCAAGCGTTTTTCAACTTTCGCACGATCATCTTCACGTCTTTCCTCTTCAGCTATTTCTCGTAACATCTGTTGATGATCCAACTCTTTTTGTCTGAGTTCAAGACGAA
>MIDA01000082.1:0-458 GCA_001830045.1 Tenericutes bacterium RIFOXYA12_FULL_35_10
AAAACTGAATTTCTCAAAAGTGGTTAAAGAAGATAAGAAGGGTGCTAAAGAAGCTCTATTGGACTATCAAACTTTAACTGTAAAAGACAACCTGAGTCTCATAAGAATTGGCCTGCATACAGGTAGGCATCATCAGATCAGGGTCCAGATGTCAGAATCCGGCCATCCCCTTTTCGGGGACCAGAAATATGGAAAGGGGTTGAACAAACCTGGTCAGCAGATTGCGCTTTGGGCTGAAACAATGTCTTTTGTCCATCCGTTCACTCAAAAACCAATAGAACTTTCTTCTCAACCTGACAGGATTTTTCCATGGATTTTATTTGATAAATAAAAAAAGCGGCTTATCAGCCGCTTTTTTTTTATTTAGATTTTATATAACCTAGCGCATACAACAGTTCCGCGATTAAAACCGCGCCGCCTGCCGCTCCTCTTATGGTGTTATGGGACAGACAGACAAA
>MIDA01000082.1:514-7100 GCA_001830045.1 Tenericutes bacterium RIFOXYA12_FULL_35_10
CAGAACCTATACCAACAGAACCTATCATTGAACCGTTTACGGTTGATGTTTTAGATGCTACGTCATTAACGATGATTTCTTCAGATGATTTTGTAGATCTAGCATTATCTGAAGTTCTGATAGAAGAAACTGTAGTTAGTCAAAAAACGTTGGTTGGATATCGACTTATGCTTTGGTTCAAAGATGAAGATGTTCAACCTCAAGGATGGACGATTCAAGGACTTAATGATGTGATGCATGTTTCTAAAGATTTAAACACAGTTTATGTCATTGTTGGTGAAAAAACTGACGATGAAGTTGCTTTATATACGCATGAAGAAATTTATATGGCACGTATCGTTGATAAAAAGATGGTATCACTGATTCAAAAACCTGTGAGTGTTCAAAAAAGGGTGATGAATCCAGATGAAGCAATCTATTACATTCAATATTCAGCTGTTACAGGTCGTTATGATTACCATACATCTCTACGTGCGATGCAAGGAATAATCAACAGAGAATCACCAAGACTACTCACATTGAGCAATGGGAATCCTTATTATAAAAAATCAGATCAAACTTGGCTTGATATCTTAGAAAGTGATGGTTATGATTTGATCGAACTTACATCTTTAGAAGAAGTGATTTTCACGTTCAAAGATTCATTTGAAGGAATCATTACCTTTAAAGATCGTTTTAAAAGTTATAATAATTGGGTTTCAGGTGAATCAGATTTCGCACTGATGATGGCATCAGTGACGAATTATGCACCGCTTCCCTATGGCATTCAACATACGATTTCAACATTAACATCACTTCCAGTCATCGATTCATTTGAAGTCAATGGACGCGTTGTAAGTGGCAATATCTCAGATTATTTAGATAGCCAAAATGTATTATCCGCATATGATTGTTATGCACTGGTCTTTGATCAGTTTAAAGAAGCATTCAACACAAATAGCTATATGTCACTCACTTCAGAAGTGATGGACTATGCAGCCAGTGAACAAATGATGTTTTTTGATTTAAAAGCAACCCAAAGCGAAAGAGATAATTTCTTAAGCAAGCGAATCAATGCGTATTTTGATCAAAAGAATACGTATTTCCAAGTTTATGGATGGGTTGATCATGAAAGTTCAGCACTTGATTTTATCTCATCATATGGCGGGATTATCGATGTTGTAGGTAGCGGTAACTTATCACTTATTTCGAGATTAGATGCATCTGTGTCGACATTTACACAAAAAACAGAAGATGATGCTATCTATAATGCAAATAAAAAATATGTCACCTTCTTCGCATCAGAAAGTGACACCATTAAAGTCGGCATGGCATTTCAACATGGTGCATGGTTAGACCCAAACAGAGGACAAGTTAAGATCAACTGGGGTTTAATCAGTGACATGAGTGTTGAGTTTCCATACGCTTATGAATACTTTATTAATTCAGCAACAGAAAAAGATTATTTCTATTCAGGTGGTGGATCAGCGATTGGATTTGTTGATATTGATTCACAGATGCACTATGCATCAAGAGAAGCCATCGCAGATGCAAATAAGTATTATATGGAGATTGCTGATCAACAGTATATCGACATGTATAACGATAAATACACATCAACCGATCTTTTCGAAAAAAGTGTCATTGGATCTTACCTCTTTAGGTCTCAAGTTGATGGTGCATTCGCAAGAATCCATGATGGAAATACATCCATTCGTGTAGAGACATGGAATACAATACCTGTTTATAACCGGTGGACCAATTATTACCCAAGAAGAGCTTCATCTGGAGATGTTGGTTACACTAGCTTATATGAGCTGAGTGCGAATCACTACATTCAAAATCAAGTTTCTGATTACTGGTTTATCCAGTCAACACTTTCAAACACACAAGAGATGATCACTTTTGATTTATTTAGGCAATCCAATGGTGATGGTTACCAAGTCACCTTTGAGGATGGCGTGATTTCACTTAAGAAAACAATCAGTGGGGTTGAAACAACATTAGCATCGAAAGTATATTCAACGACATCACGACAGATTAAGCTTTCGATTGATAAATCTACGCCACTTGATCTTTATACACGTATTAAGCTTTATGTGAACGATTTACTTATATTTGAGTATTTTGATGAAGACAATACATTTGTTCAAGGTGGATTTGGATTAAGGTCAGATGAACCAACCAAAAATGTGATCACGAATCTTGATGGTACAGATTCATCAATGGCAAAACAAATTTACAACCGTATTATTACAGATCCTAATCACTATATTTTAGCGTATTACGGTTTTGTTGGTAGTGAAGATTATACACTTGCACAATACCGAAGTGAACCCGGCATTGGCGGTGTGATTTCATTATCACCTACTGACTTTTATAAGATTCAATTGTTACTCGATTTAAACTATTCAGGCGTTTATGAAGTTGTTAACGCAAGAGAATTTATGACATTTGCACAAAATTATATGCAAACCTATGGGACATTACGATAAAGGAGTATGAGACAATGTTAAACGAAATCAAAGGAAAACTCATCGTATCTTGCCAAGCACTGGAGGATGAACCACTTCATCATCCGATGATTATGGCAAAAATGGCATTAGCTGCCAAAATGGGTGGAGCTGTTGCGATTAGATCAAACAGTTCTGAAGATATTATGGCGATCAAAAAGGAAGTGAATCTTCCTATTATTGGTCTCTATAAGAAAAACTATTCTGATAGTGAAGTTTTTATCACACCAACGAAAAAAGAGGTGTTAGCCTTAATCAATTCGGGTTGTGATATGATTGCACTTGACGCAACACATCGTAAACGTCCCAATGGTGAGATGCTGCATCATTTAGTTGAATTTATTCATGAGCATGGTAGATTAGCCATGGCAGATATTTCAACAATTGATGAAGCAGTTGCTGCTGAAGAACTCGGTTTTGATTGTGTTTCAACAACACTTTCTGGATATACCCCATATTCTCCTCAACAAGAGGAACCCGATTATGAGCTCATTAAAAAATGTGTTGAAAAATTACACGTTCCAGTGATTGCAGAAGGACGTATTTCTGATGCTAATCAACTGAGAACTGTGTTAAAACAAAACCCATATGCCGTTGTCATCGGTTCAGCGATTACAAGACCTCAACTGATTACAGAAAAATTTGTTAAAGTCATTAATGAGAAATGAAACGCCTATCTTTATTTGATCCTACATATGTGCTCATCAAAGGATTACCTTTTGTTCATGAAGACTATTTAGCGCGTATTCCAAAGGAAAAGATGGCTGAAATCAGTCGTGAAAACAAAGCACTTGAATGGTTAAGTTACCATTTAAGTGGTGGTATTCTATGCTTTGAAACAACAGCAAATCAACTGAGTTTTGAGATCATGTATGCAAATGAACCTTTAATGAATCATATGTCTCCTTTAGGGGAATCAGGTTTTGATCTTTATGTTTTTGATCAAAATGAATTTATCTTTTTTGATTCGATAAGACCTTTTCCAAGACAAAAGGAGATCCGAATATCCATTGATCTTCCTCAAGATAAACCTGTAAAAATCATGATGTATACCCCTCTATATGCGAGAGTCATCAGTGCACATGTTCATCTTGAAGATGATGATCTGTTAAAACCTTATGACCCAGAATTTTTAGGAAGCATGTTATGGTATGGTACATCCATTACACAAGGTGCATGTGCATCTAGACCAGGCATGAGCTATACCAATCAACTTTCTCGGTCTATGCATATGGAAATGATCAATTTAGGATTTTCAGGAAATGGTCTTGGTGAACTTAGTATTGCTAGAGTAACCCATGACATCAACCATTTAGATGCCATAATCATCGATTATGAAGCCAATGCTGGCGCAGTTGGAAAACTTAAAGATACATTGATTCCATGGATTAAAGTTGTTAGAGAAAAACATCCATTCATTCCAGTGATCATCATCAGTAGAATTCCATTTACACGTGAGAAATGGATAAATGAAGATAGAAATAAGCGGATGATGCATCACTTATTCCAAAAAGAAGTTGTTCATAATGAAAAAGATTTACAACCACTCTATTTCATCGATGGCAAAACATTAATTCATAATGATGAAACTGATGTAACAGTTGATGGCATTCATTTAAATGATGTAGGAATGACCCTTTTTGCAAAGCGTCTTAAGGAGTGTTTCAAAGATTTTAAAATTTTAAGTGATAAAATAAAGGTGTAAAGGTAGGGAATTTATGAAAAAAATCACCATATTGGTTTTACTCGTGCTACTTCAAATCAGGTTTTTTCCTGTTTTAGGGTATGAGAGCGTCACAAGTGCAACACAAACAGCAACCAACTACTTGGAGGTACGTCCAGGTTCGAATAAAAGCAATACGACGTTAACGTTATCACAACTTAATTCGTATTTTTTAACCGTGAAAAATACAGTTTCAACAGCAAAACAAAAGATGTATGACATTGATGGTCCTGCATTAGATGCACGCATTTTAACCGTAGAAAATGCATTAAACGGTGTGACAACAACGATGTTTAACAATAATTTTGCATATTACTATGGGCTTTATGAAGAACTATTTTCGATTTATGGGGCTACCATTGATTCACGCGTTGTGGATGGCAGAGGTATGTGGCATCGTCCTTATGAAAGAAATTTAACCGAAGTCCAAACAACACTACAAGAAATGCAAGACATGGGGATGAACATGCTTTATGTTGAAACATTCTGGTTAGGTAGACTGATTTATGATTCCAATGTTCCAGGCACATTTCAACATGCCTTTACTTTAGGTGAAGGGTATGGTTCTTATGGATCAAATCTTTTACTCGCTTTCGTTGAAGAAGGTAAAAAGTATGGTATTGAAGTACATGCATGGGTTGAAAACTTCTTTGTTGGCTATGGAACGAGTTACCTAGATTCACCTGTTTTAGCAGCAAATCCTGACTGGGCATCGATTAACTTTGATTATTCGATTCCACAAAGAAGCGAAGTGAACTACCTTTTTATGGATCCTGCAAATCCTGAAACAAGACGTTATTTAAAAGATATTTATGCAGAGATCGCATCAACAATGGAAGTTTCAACGATTCACTTGGATTACATTCGTTATCCAGTTGCTAAAAGTACGACATCTACAAGTCCAACGACTAATTTAGATACAGGTTATAGTACCTATGCTGAAGCTGAATTTAAGAATTTATACGGTTATACAGGTGATTTAAGAACACTAGTAACAACGAATTCAACGATAGCTGCGCAGTGGAAAACCTATAAGAAAAATATCATTTCTGACTTTGTTGCTGGTGTTTATTATACCGTTAAAAATGTCAATCCAGAAGTTGGATTATCAACAGCTATTTTTGGTAATGTTGAATCTGCAATTAATGAAAAAATGCAAGATTGGGCATCATGGGCAGAAGATGGTTTAATTGAAATCATTACACCAATGTCCTATTATCAAAGTTCACTGACAGTAGGTAGTGAAACACTTCGTTTAACCAATTTAGTTGGAAATAACGCATTTAGTTATGCGGGATTAGCACCAACTTACATGGGTTATAATGAATATTTAAATACAACACAAATTCAAGCTGCTTTATATAACAATGCACAAGGTACTGCATTCTTTGCTTCTCAGTTTTATATGTTAAGTAGAAATGATTATAGTGCGAGTGAAAAAGCTTATGCACTAGAAGTCCAAAAGGTTTTAACCGATGGTATTTTTAGAAAATCTGCGATTAGACCTCATGAAAATCCTGAACTGGTTGTGGATGCAATTATTGATGACATGTTATCAAAAATAGATCGTATCTATATCCCAAGAAATGGATTGACTGAAGCGAATGCACTTGCAGTTATAGATATTTTACAAGATGTTAAAGACATGGTTATCACAAACAAAACAGAACTTGAAGCAGTGATCGCATCACTCCAAGCATTTTCACCAACGGCATATGCATCAGGTGCAACAAGAGATCGTATTTTAGAAGATCGAAACTATTTGATTAAAGTATTAACACTTCAAGTAGAACGTATGACTTTAGATGAAACAATCGATATTAGCGTTAATCCTGACCCTGACACGGTAGAAGAACCCGTTGTATTAAATGCACCATCAAATTTACGTATTTCTAATGGATCTTTACTATGGGATTCCGTAGATCATGCACTTCGTTATGAACTAGTTGCAACGAAAAATGGTGTTGATCAAGTGATTAATGTGAGTTCAACGAGTTATCATTTAATCAACTTAACACAAGGTGATTATACGTTTAAAGTCAGAGCTATCGGTGATAGTTTCTTCTATGAAACATCTGTCTATTCCAATAGCATTACACATTCAATTGTAGCAACCAAACTTGCTACACCAACAAATTTAACTGTGACTAATGGTATCGTTACATTTGATTCAGTTGAGGGTGCTTTAGGTTATTTACTTGTTGTTGATTTTAGTGATTTTGAACTTTCAACAACATCATTTAACTTAGCAAGTTTTAATTTAGCACCAGGAACATATACCATTACAGTGAAAGCAGTAGGTAATGGAAATGCGATTTTAGACTCTGATGTTTCTGCACCTTATTACTACGTCATTGAAGCTGAAAAAACA
>MIDA01000083.1 GCA_001830045.1 Tenericutes bacterium RIFOXYA12_FULL_35_10
TGGCCAATGGGTATATGTCGTTGGTGGATTTCGACAAACTAATAGCGAATTATCAAAAAGTGTTTTGAAATTTGATAACGCATCCTTTGGCGATTTTAAAGCGGAATTTTCATTAAATGTCCATGAAATGGCAGAAAATGGATATGTTGCATATCGCTTTGGACTTGATCATCAAAATGTTGATATCGATCAAGGTTACATGCTCAAATTAGATAATCAAGGGCATGTTCAACTACTAGAAAACGGTACAAAGATTGGTGAGTTCGATATCCAAGGTTTCGAATTAAATCAAGAATATCGTTTGATTGTTGATGTTCAAGATTCAATGATTCGAATCTATATGAACGAAAGAACAATACCAGTTCTTTCAGTAATAGCGCAACAAGATATTTCAGGTTATATGCAAATAACTTCAAGTTTTTCAGATTATTCAATAATTAGTCCTAATGTGTTTCATCAATCAATTAATTGGTTTATTGCACAAGGTAGTGTCACGGTGAATGATTCAAATGTTAATTTGAATCCTGCAAGCGCTAATCAGCCATATCATTATTCATACTTAATGAATCAAGGTGTGACAGATGTCTTGTTTGCTGCAAATGTTAAATTAGAAAAAATGAACATTGATCGTGCTCATTTTGGAATCACGATTGGTTCTACAGTTGGGAAACACCCGCTTTACAATGGGCTTTACATCGGTATAAATGATTTTGGTCAAATAGTTATAAAAGAAAACAATGAAGTTCTTGCTTATCATCAATTAGAAGATATCAATACACAAAGTTTTTATCTTGTTGTCGCTGTTCAGAATCAGGAAATTAAGATATATATCAACGATGATACGACTCCTGTATTAACCTATATGGATGATCAAACAAGAGGAGGAGCTATCGGGTTTTACACTGAATCTGCTCAAGTTACACTTAATTATTTAGACATCATTGGATTAAACAATCAAGAAAATTATGAATTATTAGATGCATTCCAACAAAGAACGATTGATGCACCACCTATTCCCAATCCGTCAGTTAGTGATCAACTGGTTACAGAAGACATATACCTTGATTTAAATGATCAAGCTACACTCGGATTACTTAATCGCTATAATGGAACTTGGGAAATTGTTGATGGCACCCTTCGTGTAACATCTGGACAAAACAATTGGAATGCTGGTGCAACGATTGCAGCAGGTAAATTCAAGGATTTTGAATTATCTTACAGCATTAAAGTTGAACAAGGTGCATGGGGAGGACCCATTATTCGCAAAAATGGTTTCAATGACAGCCACGAAGCTTCGGGTTTATTAATGTATCAAAACGTGGGCGATGGAAGCATTGTTTTATATAGCACCATCGAATCTCGTCCTTTTAGTACAATCTTGCTTGATAGTGAAGGATTTGCACATGTCATAATCAAAGTTGTGGGTAACACTGTTGAAATCTCGATAGGAGACGGTGTTAGTTTTGAGACAGCTACATACGAATTAACTAATGCTGGAAGACTTATCGGTGAACAGGGTTATATATCTTTCAACAGCGGAAACGCAACCACAATCTTCAAAGATATCAGTGTAAGAATTCTTGATGCTAATGGCTTATATGTAAACGAATAAACATGTATTTCAATATGAACAGGGGTTTCCCTGTTCATATCTATTTTCTAAGGGAGAATGAATAAAACATGATTGATGAAATTAGATTATATATTAAAGAGGGATGGCTAAAGAGTGTCATTCATGCAAAAGAGGAAAACTCATTTTCTATGGCTTTACCACATCCCTATGTTCCACCATGCTATGATGGTATCTTCAAAACATTGATTTACTGGGACACCTATTTTACAAATAAAGGTTTAATTCAAGATGGGTTTCTTGATCTAGCAATCCATAATGTTGAAAATATTTTCTTTGCCATCGATCAATTAGGTTTTGTTCCAAATGGCTTAGCGAAAGATTTTTTCTCTAGGTCACAACCACCGTTACTAACATTGTGTGTAAAAGATATTTTTGTTAAGACAAATGATTTAAAATGGCTTGATAAAGCTATTGGTTACGTGATTAAAGAATATGATTTTTGGATGAATCAACGCATAACTCCACTAGGACTTAATCGATACGGAAATCAAGCATCTGATGAAGAGTTAGCTGGCTTCTGGCTTTATGTTAAAAATCGGTTACAACTTGATGACGATGAAGTTGATCCAATAGAGAAAGGTTCACATTTTTTGTCTGAAGCAGAAAGTGGTTGGGATTTTACACCACGATTCAATCAACGATGCAATGATTATGCACCAGTTGATTTGAACTCAATACTTTATTTGAATGAAATCACCATTGCTCAATTTTGTGAAAAAACAAAGAGAAACACAAAAAAAGTATATTTTCTAAACCAATCAGTTAAAAGAAAAGCACTCATAAATCAGTATTTACTAAGAGAAGATGGTATTTATTTAGATTATAATTTTATTACAAAAAAACACTCTAATGTCATTAGCGCCGCATCGTTTTTACCTTACTATGCAAGCATTGTTACAGAACAAATTGATAGCTCTGTTAAAATACTTTTACATGAATTGGAGCTTGTCCATGGATTGAGTGCTTGTATGAACTCAAATCACTCGTTGATTTACCAGTGGGATTATCCTAACATGTGGCCACCTCTAGTTTATTTTGCTTTTGAAGGATTGTCGGCATATGGCTATTTAGATGACGCACAACGTATTGCACATAAGTATATTATGACAGTCAATCAATCGTTTAAAACAAGTTCTTCACTTTGGGAAAAGTACGATGCCCTTCTTGGAGATGTAGCAAAACACAATGAGTATCCGATGACCAAAATGTTGGGTTGGACAGCAGGTGTATATGTGCATTTGACTTCTATATTGAAAATAAGGAGTGAGGATCTATGATAAATACAGAAAATCAATATCATAATTTAGCATTTTGGGCTTGGAATGGCGATATGAATGATGAAGAGGTTATTGAACAGATTCAAGGTTTTTATCGTCAAGGATTTGGTGGCTTCTTTATTCATGCACGAGCGGGTTTAACCATCCCTTATATGGGTAAAACTTGGATGCACGCCTGTGACTTAGCCATCCAAGAAGCGAAAAGACTAGGATTATCCGTCTGGTTATATGATGAGGATGGATGGCCAAGTGGTTTTGCTGGGGGCAAAGTCAATGCACTCGGCAAAGACTATCACATCAAAAAATTAAACATTAGTTATTCAAAACAAGAAGAAGTCAAAGGGACTGTCATTGCTCAGTACAAGAAATCTACTTCTGGTTATCAGTCGTGTGATCAAAATCAAGATGCTGATATTACGATATACTATACTTCTGACGAACACTATGTGGATTTATTAAACCCACGTGTAGCTGATGCGTTCCTGCAGTATACTCACGATCAATATTTTGATGCTTTTGGACAGTATTTTGGCAACACGATCAAGGCTATGTTTACAGATGAACCACAGGTATTTGGCCAAGGACTGGTTTGGTCAAATTACTTACCTGATGTTTTCTTTCAACTCCATAACTACCCGATTCAAACTGAACTTTATCAGTTGTTTTTTGATAACGAGTCAGGAAAAAAATTTCGCCATGACTATTTCCAAACAGTAAACTACGCGTTTTATCATCATTACACAAAACCTTTAGCAGATTGGTGCGAATCACATCATATATCTTTAACAGGACATTTTTCTGCTGAAGATGGTTTATGTGATCAATCTGCATGTAATGGTGGCGTTATGTCTATGTATCCGTTGATGCAAATTCCAGCCATTGATTTTTTAGGCCGAAGATTACCATCGATTGTTTTACTCAAGCAAATAGAAAGCATTAAAAACCAGTTTGACAAACCTTTTATTTTAAGTGAAACATTTGGATGTTCTGGATGGTCTACCACGTTTAGTCAATTTGCATGGTTGTGGTCTTATCAAGCTGCTCACGGTATCAATTTAGCATGTCTGCATATCTCAACATTTTCAATCAAAGGTATTCGTAAACGCGATTATCCAGCATTCTTTTCATATCAAGAACCTTGGTGGCATCAGTTTCATCATCTATCATCATGGATGAACCGATTAAATCAATTAATGTCAGTGGGAAAAAAGAAACCTAAAGTTCTTGTTCTTAACCCAATATCTTCAATTTGGTCTTTATCTTATTTAAGTGATGATCAAAGACATATATCGAATCAATATAGATTACTGCTAGAAAATCTGAATGATTTTCAAATTGATTTTGATATTCTAGATGAATCTTTAATCGAAGAATATTGCGTAATCCTCAACAATCAGATTTATGTGAATCATAAGCCTTATGAAATGCTTATCGTCCCTGAAACTATCAATATTGAAACACATACCTTGAAATTGCTGATGGAGTATAATCGAGAACAAGGGCATGTTGTATATACGAATAAATTACCGAAGTATGTATCTGGAATCAGCGATGATTCACTGCAGCAAACAATCAAATCTCATCGTTCTCCAATTGTGATGAACCGAAAAGGTCTGTGGCATAAATTTTTCGAAAATATGTCATTTAAAAAACCAATCTCATTTGTTTCAAGATATGATCATTCTCCTGTTTCAGAACTTGAGGTTAGTTTAGTTGAATCAGAGAATAGTGCACATTGTTTGGTATTGAACAAATCGACAAACTCAAAAAAACAGCTGCTTTGTATCATGAATGAACCTTACAAAGCAGTATCGATGATTTCTATTGAATCTAACAAAATTACACCAATTCAGATAACACACTCGAAAAACAAGAATTATTTTGAGATTGAAATCAATCCGATGGAAACGTTAGTTTTTAAATTATCAACACAAGTTGACAATAGTGCATTGTTGAAAAAACAAACAATCGTTGAAGACATTGTACAAGTGGAAGTGTCTAGAGCTACTCCCAATTCGCTATTGCTTGATCGATGCTCTTACAGTGTTGAAAACGGACCATTTGAAGCTATCGAACCTGTCATCAAAGTGCTTGATAAAGTATATGCGATTGCCCATAAAAACCAAAGAAATACATCACTCATAGTGAGATACTCTTTTGACACCCAGTATCTCATTGAAAATGCTGAAATACATATTGAGAGTGAGAGTGCAAAAGATATCTTCTTTAACGGCATAAACATCAGAAATGAAGCCCAAGGTTGGTACATCGATAAAGCTATTCACAGTTATCCTATATCTAACCTCATATGTGAAGGAACGAATTATTTGGATGTACATTATGAAATTCCATTTCGCAAGGAATCATTCCGCATTGAAGACGTTTATGAAACCGAACGCAATCGATTTTATCATCCAGTTGATATAGAAAATGTCTATGTAACAGGGGATTTTAATGTCAACTACATACAAGGACTTATAGAAAAAAGTTCATATTACACATTATCCGATGGTCATTTTGAATTAGGAAGGACTACAAATCTCACTTTTGATTCAGATTTAACTAGACAAGGTTTGTGGTTTTATAGAGGAAACATTGAGATGACATTTGATGTACTTTATGAGTCTGAATCTGAAGTCATATTGAAGATTGATGATCTTAAAGCACCCGTTGTCGAAGTCTTTTCAGACAATGAACTTATTGGGGCTATCTATGTATCACCCTATCAGTTAGACATAACATCTTACCTTAAACAAGGTCATAACCAAATAACTCTTCGAGTGATCAGTTCAAATCGAAACTTACTAGGTCCACACCATCACTATAAAGGTGAACCTAATTTTGTTGGGGTAAGTACATTCAAAGGCCAGTATGGATTCGAGGATTTTATAAATTATGATGCTCAGCCAATCACATGGGTAGAATCTTATAGTTTCATTGAATTTGGACTAAAATCAATCAAAATAATAAAAAATACCTAGTATAGAATGTCATTAATGATATAATTTTTTTGGTGATGTTATGAAAGCGACAAGAAAAGACGTAGCTCAAAGAGCTGGTGTCAGTGAACAGACAGTCTCTTATATTTTAAATAAAAGTCGAAAATTCTCTCAAGATGTTGAAGCGAGAGTTCACAATGCAGTTAAGGAACTTAATTATGTACCAAACATGACAGCAAAGAGTTTAGTTACAAACAAAAATTATAGTGTCAGTGTTATTGTACATGATATTTCCAATCCGATTTTCAACGAGATAATGGTAGGTTTTCAAGAAGCAGCGCACGAACACGATTATTTTGTTACTTTATGTGATGCACATCATGAAATTGATAAGTATGTTTCTAATTTAATTGCAAGAAATACCGAAGGTGTATTCATTTATGTTTTAGCTGCGTATGACGATATTTCGTTCTTAGAAAGATTTATAGATTGTGATGTAAAGATCGTCTTAGGTGGTAATATAGCCATTAATAAAAAGAAGATCAGTAAGCACGTTTCAATCATTGATGCTGATCATATTGATGGTATGCACCAAATTATCGACTATTTAGCTGATCTTGGACATGAAGATATCGTATATCTATCAGGTATTGACATTCATTCAAAGTTAGACCATAGATATCATGCATTTCACGATTACTATGAAAAAGTATTTAAACGAAAAGCTCAAGTAATTGAAAATATTGCTCCATTCGATACAACACCAGAATCTGGGTATTTTCTAGCTAAAAAATTGATAGAAAGCAACAAACCTTTCACTGCCTTGGTAACAACAAATGATCTGATGGCATATGGTGTTATCGAATATTTAAATGAACACGGAATTCAAGTTCCAAATGATGTTTCAGTAATTGGTATTGATGACTTGAAGTTCTCAAAATATTACAATCCTAAACTTACTAGTCTCGGATTTGATAAAAAAATGTATGGAAAAGTTGTATTTGAACAACTCTATTCGATGATTCATCTTTTATCAGATGTTAAAGATGTTAGGATTCAAACAACATTGATCAAACGCGAATCATGCAAAAAAATAAGCACCTAATAAGGTGTATTATTTTGAACAAAAAATACTACACGAGTAGCAATAGGAGATATTATGACGACAATAAAAAGGAATTATGAAGTTGCACGAGAAATATATAGGACTTATGGAGTTGACACTGATTTGGTCATTGAAAAAATAAAAATGATTCCACTATCAATCCATTGTTGGCAATTAGATGATATCCGTGGTTTCGAAGGAAAAAAATATGACTTATCAGGTGGTATTGCGGTTACAGGTGAATATCCCAAGATCAATTACTCTTTAGACGCTTATAGGAACGACATGGCAAAAATCTTAAAACTAATACCTGGCAAGAAAAAACTCAATTTGCACGCCATTTATTTAGATGCTGGAAATGAGATGGTTGATCGGGATCAAATTAAACCAGAACATTTTAAATCATGGGTTACATTTGCTAAAGAAAATAACATTGGGATTGATTTCAATCCGACTTGTTTTTCTCATCCGATGAGTCAACAAGGACAAACGCTCTCCTCAAGTGATGACTCTATTAGAAATTTTTGGATTAACCATATTAAACAATCAAGAAAAATTGGAGAATATTTTGGAAAAGAGTTAGGTATACGGTGTATCACTAATATCTGGATTCCGGATGGGAGTAAAGAAGTTCCTGTTGATCAACTTGGTCCACGGAAACGTCTTGAACAAAGTCTTGATGAAATATTTAGTGATCAGGTGAATCCACTTTATAACATGGATGCACTTGAATCAAAACTTTTTGGTATTGGTACAGAGAGTTATGTGGTGGGTAGTCATGAGTTTTACACGAATTATGTAGCAAAAAAAGGACATTCAATGATTTGTCTCGATGCCGGACACTTTCATCCTACTGAAACTATAAGTCAAAAGATTACAGCATATTTAGCTTTACAAGATGAACTACTGATACATGTCAGTCGACCAGTAAGATGGGATAGCGATCATGTTGTTTTGTTTGATGATGAAACGAAAGCTATTATGCATGAGATTGTTAGATCTGATGCGCTTGATCGTGTTCATTTAGCCTTAGATTTTTTTGATGGAAGTATCAATCGTTTTGTTGCTACAGTTTTAGGTGCAAGAAATGCATTAAAATCATTGCTATTCGCGATGCTTGAACCTACTCGTCTTTTGAAAGAACTTGAATCAACTGGAAAAACGACAGAACGACTTGTTCTCATTGAAGAATTAAAAACATTACCATTTGGATTTATATGGGATAAGCTATGTGATGATTATGGCATTAATCCCAAAGATTTTCTTGGAGAAATACATACAATTAGGAAGTGATGACCTTATGAAATTTCTTGAATATAGTTTTGCAAAACAAATAGCATTAACCATGGATAGAATTTATCAAAACGGATTAACCACCACATCTGGTGGGAATATATCTGTTTGTGATAAGCATGGAAATATTTTTATATCTCCAAGTGGCGTAGATAAAGGAAAACTTGAAGAACAAGATATAATGAAAATTAGTCCAAACGGACAAATCATAGGTAAACACAAGCCCAGTGTTGAATTTCCATTTCATCAACATATTTATCAAGTTAGATCAGACATTAAGGCTATAGTCCATGCTCATCCACCTGGACTGGTTGCATTGAGTGCAGCGCGAAAGAATCCGATGACTCACTTGATTGGCGCTGTAAAGAATCTTATTCCACATACAACCTTTGCACCCTACGCTTTGCCTGGAAGTAAGGATTTAGGAGAGAACATCGCTAATGAATTTATGAAGGGATTCAACGTTGTTTTAATGGAAAACCATGGTATTGTCATTGGAGCAAAAAATCTACAAGAAGCTTTTTTAATCATGGAAGTTTTAGAGCACTATGTTCTAACAGAAATCAAAGCATTGTCTGTTAAGTCTCAGTTTACTCAGTTTCCTGAGTTTCACTATAAACCATATGCTTTAAAGCATTATGAAGAAAAATCTGTGATATCAAAAGATATCATGGATGAGTTTATCTATTTAGTTAAAAGGGCATATCGATTGAAGTTGATTTCCGGTTATTATGGCGTCTTTAGTTTGAGAGTATCTGAACATGCTTTCTTAATAACACCTCATCAGATGGATTTAAATGATATCGATATCAATGATCTCGTTCTTGTTAATAACGGTAAAGTACCTTATGGTAAATATCCTGATCAAGCATGGACAATGCATGCTGATATTTATGATAAAAATAAAGATATAAATGCTCTTATTCAAACAGCGAGTATACATTCAATGGTATACACGATTACAACAAACTCTTTTGACACGCGGATTATACCTGAGGGGTATATTATGTTAAAAGAGATAAGAAAATGCCTCCCAGAATCATATTTAGATATTATTGATATATCAAAACAAAGACCTGTTACATTAGTACAAAATAATTTTGTTTTGGTTGCAGGAAAAACTCTTTTTCAAGCCTTCGACCGTCTTGAGGTTCTAGAATTTGGTGCAAATTCACTTCTGATGGCTTCTCAATATGAACACATTTTCCAAATAAATGATGATGAAATTAAACTGATAGATAATTCTTTTAATGCATGGTGATTATATGAAAGTTCTATCATTTGATTTAGGCGCAAGCAGTGGAAGAGCTGTATTAGGAATTCATCATGAACAAGGAATCAAATTAATCGAAATTCACCGATTTGTTAATAGACCGATTAAAGATAATCAACATGTTCGATGGGATATCCCCATGCTCTTCAAAGAAATAAAAAAAGGGATTTCAAAATGTGTTGAGCTTGGGCATCGTGATATTACATCAATAAGTATTGATACATGGGGTGTCGACTTTGGTCTCATTGATTCCAATGGTGTCCTTATGCAAAACCCGATTCATTACCGAGATCCTAGTTTCTCTGATCAACATATGGAAAGCATAATATCAAAAATTGGCAGAGAGAAAATGTATAAGGCTACAGGGATTCAATTTATAAATTTTAATTCCATTTATCAACTTGCTTATCTAAAGTCGTTTTATCCAGATTTAATGCGTAATGTCCATCACATATTGTGGATACCTGATTTATTCAATTATCTATTAACTGGTGTTATGGTAACTGAGTATACAGTAGCAACAACATCAGGAATGATTAATCTCGAGAATCACACATGGGATGTTGATATACTGAATGCATTAGATCTAGATTGTGGTGTTTTTCCACCATTACAGGATGCAGGAACTCAGGTGGGTTTTTTATCCGAAGACATCATGAAAGAATGCAAGATTGGTAAAATTCCAGTTCATCTTTCAGCAAGTCATGATACAGCAAGTGCTGTTTTAGCAATCCCATTCTCTTCAAATAGTGCATTTATATCATGTGGAACATGGAGCTTGATTGGTGTTGAACTTGAAAAACCTATAACGACAAAACTTTCATATCAAGCAAACTATACCAATGAAGGTGGATATGGAGGTACCATTAGATTTCTAAAAAATATCAATGGACTTTGGCTTATTCAAGAATTGATTAAATCGCTCGAAGAATCTCAGGTTGTTATTAATTATGAAATGCTTGAAGAAGAGATAGCCAGAACAAAATCAATGGAATGTTATATCAATCCAAATGATAAATTATTTATGGAATCAGGTAATATGTTTCATAAAATTCAACAGTATTTTCGTGAACATAACATGCCGATTTTAGAGAGTCGTTCAGAAATAGGGCGATGTATTTTAGAAAGTTTGGCTCAAACATACCTTATCAACATCAACCAGTTAGGGGATATATCGCATAAGGAAATTGATACGATTCATCTAGTTGGTGGCGGAGCACAGAGTGAAGTACTATGCCAGCTTACAGCGAATAAAACTCATCGAAAAGTAATTGCAGGACCTGTTGAAGCTACTGCACTGGGAAACATTATCACACAATTAATTGCACTAAAAAGTATAAAAGATCTTGTTGAAGCCAGAGATATCATACGAAAATCATATGAGTTTAAAGAATATCTTCCTCAGTCATAAGAATTATAATTTGAAAAGCACTAAAATGTTTAATGATTAAGTATAATCTAAGTGCCGTATGCAATCTCATTTATATGATGGTTCAATTACGATAGATTACTGAAATTGCAGCTAGACTAATGGTACATAGGCGAATAGTGTCATAAAACTAACCAATAGTGTTCCAAGTTTATATCAGATTTAATTTCATTTTACAGTTCAAAAGCATAGGCCGGATACCTCGGTATCAGGCCTTTTATCATGCGAAAAATTCGTTTTCACATCAACAACTATAAAAATGGCAATATCGATCCTTCGAACTATAATCGATATTAGTAATCTTATAATATCTCTCTCCATAACTTTTCAATGATTACTCAAAGAATCGCATAAGCACCTCGCATCTTAATGGATTAATGGCATTATTTTCTTCATCAAGGAAATGATTTCATATTCAGATAGTTCGTCAGGATTTGATAACCAATAGACTAGTATACCAATCATACCGGATAGTGTATATTCTAAAATATACTCAGTTTGGACTGATTCCATAATCTCTTTTACAGGCATATGATTATATAAAGATTGTTTTATAGAGTGTTTGAGTTTAGAGACAAATCTCGGATCCCCATTTTCACCTAAAAGAACAACATAATAATCTTTATGCTGTTTAAAATATTCGACGTATTGATCAATGGGCATACCAATGTTGATATTCATAGATTCTACGGGTGGCATAGTATCAATGGATGGTATAACGGATTCCTCAATCTTTTCTAAAACGTTTTCTAGGTCAACATAATAATCATAAAAGGTACTACGATTATAGCCAGCTTTTTTAATTACATCTTTAACGGTAGTATGACTAAACCCTTTCACTTTGTACAGTTCCCAAAAAGCCTCTAGTATATTTTTCTCTGTTTGAATCCTAGTTTCACTATTCTTTTGCATAATATCTCCTTTTTCCGACAAATCCAAATTGTTTGTGGGTTGTTATCGGTACGACATCATTATAAAATAAAAATACAACACGTTGTCGGGTGACTTAATTTTATTAAATGCACATCAATTTGTCAACAGAGAAGGAGAATTAATATGTCAATGATAAAGATTTATAATGCAACGAAAAACTATGGAGAAAATAAGGGAATATTCAATCTTAGTTTTAATGTAGAAAAAGGAGAAGTGTTTGGTTTATTAGGACCCAATGGTGCTGGTAAAACAACAACTATTAGACATCTTTTAGGTTTTTCAAAACTAGATTCAGGGATTATGTATATTGACAATGAGGAAACTTGGACAGAATCAGCTAAAGTTCAAGATAAGTTGGGATATTTACCCGGTGAGATATCGTTTCCTGAAAACCTAACAGGAATGGAGTTCATTGAATACATAGGTCAACTTAGAGGAATGAAGAGTTTCGATAAAGCAAAAAGACTTCTCGAGTACTTTGACTTGAATGCAAGTGCAAAATTAAAAAGAATGTCAAAGGGTATGAAGCAAAAAATTGCACTTGTAGTAGCTTTTATGCATGATCCCCAAATTGTAATTTTAGATGAACCTACGAGTGGTCTTGACCCTTTAATGCAAGAAAGATTTATACAGTTAATTGCTCAAGAAAAGAAAAACGGGAAAACAATCTTATTGAGTTCTCATATGTTCAATGAAATCGAAAGAACATGTGACAAAGTAGCGATTATCAAACAAGGAAGACTTATCACTGAGATATCCATGAAGAGTATTCGACAACATAGCAAGAAAATATATGAAATTGGATTTAATAAAACCGAAGAACTTGAAAAATTCACAGAATTTGACTTTAGAATAGAAATGTTAAACCTAGAAAAACAAAAGATTAAGATTGAGATCAATGATACAAATATCAATCAATTGATCTCAAAACTTTCGTTAATGGATATCAAATACATTAAAGAAGATGTTTATACACTAGAAAAACATTTCATGCAATACTATGGAAAGGAAGTATAGAAAATGTTCTCATATACAGTTTTTAAACATGCTCTTAAATCTAATTATTTTCTTTGGTTAATCGTAACACTAACAACAACCATATTTTTAAGTGCAACCATATTTGCTGTAGAAAGTTTGACTAGTGATGGTGCTTCATTGCCAGGTGCTGATGGTAATATATTCTCATTATTAAATCAAACCTTCTTTTCAATGATAGGTATCCTACTACCGCTAATTTATATTGTAGTTGTAAGCAATAAAGTGATTTCAAAGGAAGTAGATAATGGATCGATGGCATTCACAATGACCACTCCTGTAGGGAGAACAAGACTGATTTTTTCAAGGTTACTCTTTCTATTTATCTCAATAGTTACAATGTTCACTATCATTACCATAGGTGGATTAGCAGCAGCAAGCACTCTATCGATTAATTTTGATTCTGGGACAATGCTAAAATTGATGTTGAATCTTCTTTTTCTAGAGTTATCGTTTGCGGGTATTACGATATTGATGTCTTCAATTTTTAATAAATCTTCATTATCATTGGGACTTGGTGCGGGATTGACGCTAGGGATGTTTTTGGTAAGCACGATCGCTAGTTTAGCAACTGATCTTGAACCTCTAAAGTATTTATCATTAGTACAGTTTTACGATGTTAATGGTATAATTAACAATAGTGAAAATCAGATAAATATCATAATTTTGGTTGTAGTATTTACAACATTGAGTTTTATTGGAATACAAGTTTTCAGAAAGAAAAACCTCCCACTATAAGCAAATTGTCCTTTTATTAAGCTTTTTTAAAGTGGTGCTAAAAATCTACATGATTTCGGCTAAGTTGCTAAAATTGAATTATATCACATTACTTCACACAGTACAGTAAATGGAATTTTAACTAACAATCACACTTATAAACAAGAACTATAAAGTATATTTTTTTTGTCTACAATAGCGCGATGAAAGCCTACATCATCCCATCTCAAGTTTTTGAATCAGAAGAACAAAAAGAAGATCTATTACGTTTTATTGAGCGTAAAAGAAATTAATTAATATCAAAAGTTATTAGGGGGGATTCAACATGAAAAGAATCGTGTTTATAGTTATTGCTTTATTATTAACAACTTTATCATCTTGTGTTTCTTTCGAATTAAGAAATTTACCAGAATCTTTTACAGAGTGGTCATCAACTGATGATGCATTCTCTTTTCAAATACAAGGATTATCTGATTATGTAGGTCATGGTGAAATCAGTTTGACTGATGAAACCATTGAAGTTTATGTCCTAATCAATGTAATTCAAGGTGAAGTCTATCTACATCAAACAGATACAGATGATATCCATGGTGAACCCTATCTTACTTTTGATATAGAAAAGGGAAGTTTAGATGGAAAAACCATGACACTTGTTTTAATGGATCCTGAAACAGATGAGATTAAAAGTGATGCACTTCGCTTTGATATGGAAAAACGCATACTAACTGAAGATGATGATTTTGATGCGATCTATTATATTGAAAATGGTTGGGAAAATAAGGATTTAGGATGGGAGTTACTCCAAACAAGTGGGTTTATGGTTAAGCATCAGATGCTTGGTTATATTCAACATGAAGAGACAAAAATCAGTATCCTATTTACCTTTAAAGAGCAACAAACATTTGAAATTACAAATAATGGTGTTATTATCTTATCAGGAACTTATGAAACAAAATGGTTAACTTTAAAACTTATGTTTCAAGAAGATGATCCTAATCTTGCCTATAACGAGATCGAATTAACAGCTGCATACATCTAGTTTTTTACCCATCCAAGGAGATAGATTATATGATGATTGAAACAGATCGCCTTATCATCCGCGATTTTGTCAATAGCGATTCCTCTTTTTTCACTAAGTTAGAAACTCACCCATACACTTATCACTATGAAAAAGATCAATGTCCCACACCCCTTTATGTGAGTGAATCATTCTCGAATATCATGATGTTACAAACAAGTGATATTCGAATAAAGTATTCGTTACTGATTACGCATAAAGAGACTTTAAAGCCTTTAGGACGTGTTGTTTTATGGGAAACTGATGACGATATCAAAGAATGGGAAATCGGATGGTCCATATGGCATGAAGAAGTAGGAAAAGGATATGCTACTGAAGCTGCACAAGCATTGATTGATTTTGCATTTCATACATTACAAGTACACCGCATCCAAGCGCTCTGTCATGAGGATTATATAAGTTCAGAAAAAGTGATGATCAAACTCCATATGAAAAAAGAAGGATTATTAAGAGGTATTAAAAAACTACATGACTCATGGGTTAACATGATGATTTATGCTATTTTAGATTCAGATATTAATCCGAATAATTAGACAAAAAAACATACACAAATTCAATGAAATCGTGTATTTTTTATTTTTCTTATAACCAATTGTTTAGATTTTCTTTGATAAACACATCAAATGATTTTGTTTTTCTGCCAAGTAATGTCTCAATTGATGAAGTTTTTTTAATTGTTGTTCATAATTAGAAGCAATATTATAATGTTTTGAGGAGAAAAAACATGAATTTCCGAACTCCAAAATGACTAATTTCTTACTCAATTGGGATGGGTCATTTTTATTATCTATGGACATTTAATATAGAAATTATGTGACATTATTTCTGGCTTAGGATGAAAAAAAGTCACAAGTTCAGTGAACATATTATTAAGTCCCATTGAAAGTATCTATGTATAATATTGTGACATATTTTCATAACAATAACGAAAAAAAGTCACAAATCAATAAACTTATGATATAGTGAGTATGAGGTTATCTTTTGGAGGTACGTATGGAAAATTTAAGTCTAATCGACAGAATCTATATGTTTATTAAAACCAACTATAAAACTAGTCAACCGTTTTTTCTCAAAGATTTGTATGCTCAATTTCCAGAGATAAACGAAGGAACGATTAGAGAGTCCATTCGAAGACTACTAAATGAAGAAAAAATACTTAAGGCTAAAAATGGGGTTTATGAATTGCCGAATCCCGACAGAGTACTTAAATCACATGTAGTTAATGTATCGAATGTGGTCGAACAAACATACTTGAAAGATAAAGAGAATAATGTAATCGGGTATAGAAGTGGCATTAATTTTGCTAATATGCTGGGATTAACATCACAAACAGCAAGCGTTGAGGTTGTCTACTCAAATGCGGTTTCAAACAGAAAAAGAGAGATTAAACTTAATAAGAGTAGATTGATTATCAATGCGCCAAGAGTAGAAGTCACAAATAAAAATTTCAAATTACTTCAAGTATTAGATCTTTTGACAGAGTTTGAAAAATATAGTGAATATGATTTAATACAAGCAGAATCAAAGCTTTTGTCATACATTTCAGGGATTATGTTGTCGGTTGATGAACTGGATCGTATTGTAGAATCATATCCACTAGCTGCACAAGTGAAATTCTATAAAATTGGAGGAGCCAATGTTATTACAAAGAGATAAAGAAGTTTTTCAGGAATTAGTAATTGCAACTGCAAGTGATTTGGGTCTTGAAAACTTCCAAGTTGAAAAAGATTATTATGTTTCACTTTTCCTGAAAGCACTAACGAAACTTGAATCCAACATCTCTATCGTGTTTAAAGGAACATCATTATCTAAATGTAATTCCATCATTGATCGTTTTTCTGAAGATATCGACTTAGCATTACAGTTCAAAAGTGCAAAAGTCACACCAGGTGAAAGAAAACATCTGAAGAACTCGATATTGGAAGTCATTAACATATTAAATATGACTTTGCTTAATGAAGGAGATATTCGATCAGGAAGAGATCACAACGAATACCATATTGGGTATGCCAATACTTTTAATGGAGATGGTAAGATGGTGCCACACATCATTGTTGAAACCATTGTTGTATATAGACCCTATCCTTGTGTAAATCTAGATGTTAGTAATTATATAACCAAGTATTTAACTAAAGCAAGTGAAGATCAACTAATTGCGAAATATGAACTAGAGCCATTTAAAATGCTGATTCAATCGGTTGAAAGGACTTTTATAGATAAACTTTTTGCTATCTGTGACTATCATTTAGAAGGCAAATATAACCGCTATTCAAGGCATATCTATGACATTCACATGATTTGGCAAAGTGGGAAGTTAAATATGGAGCTGGTGAAATCGATTGTTTCTGATGTCGTGAAAGATAGACAAATTTACGGCGTTCGAAATTCATCATGTCTACCCGGAGCAAAACCTATCGAAATATTAAGAGAGATAATTAAAACAAACGTATATGAAAATGACTATAACGATGTAACGTCTAAATTTATATATAAATTGGTTGATTACAGTGCTGCAATCAAGAGTCTAACGGAGATAATCGATTCAAACATTATCCCGAGTCTTATAGAAGCTTATTAGGTTAAATTTTCTAGAAAATAACAAGATTAGCATTAGTATATTCATAAAATCGATTGAGTGAATACGATAATAGTTTAGAAAATCATAGGCTGTTCCAGCTTTGTAGGGGTGCTAAAATCAATCTGGGGTGCTCCTCGTTCACCTTACACAGTACAGCAAATGAGATTTAAACCCACATTCCACTTTAATTATAATTTTCACAATAGTAATATGAGCATCACTTAATTACAATGAATTATTATCCTATACGAAAATAGGGAGAAAGATTATATGAGAGCTATCCATCTAAGTTTAATCACCATATGTTTATTGATCATTCGAATCATTGAAGTTATATTTAATCTTTATTTCATGTTTTACATACACGATATCATCTTAATTGTTCTTGTCTTAAGTACTTTAGTTTATGGCATCCTATATCGAAGACAATATCTTTATGAACTATTTAAACGAATTGATCGAATGAGTATAAAAATAGTTAACTTGGTATTACTCATACTTTTATGGTTCATCATGTTTATTTTTTCAATTCAGGGTATCTTTAGGATTTCAGATTATCTCTTAACGACACAAATGAGTCAACTTGGATGGGGGTTAAGAGATCTCTTATATGGTAAGTTGGTGAATGTGATGCAGTACCTTATTCAACTTATACCACTATTGGTATACATGATGTTCTTTAATCTAAAGAAACAAGAATCATAAAACAAAAAACATACACAAATTCAATGGAATCGTGTATGTTTTTATTTTTCTTATAACCAAATGTTTAGATTTTCTTTGATAAACGTATCAAACGATGTTGCTTTTCTACCGAGTAAAGTCTCAATCGTTGAAGTTGTCTTTTTAGCTGTTCCTAAGCGTGTCATGAAATAAAGCATTTTTGTGACACTCACATAATCTTTTGGATATCCTAGGGAAATCATATGTTTTCCATAGTCATTCATGTTTGGATTTGCGTACGTGATCTTTCTTCCTAAATGGTTACTAAACATGGCTGCAACCTCATCATAATCTAAAGCATCAGATCCAGTGATTGTGTAAGCTTGATTGATGTGTTTATCACTTTCATGAAGCGATACACCACATGCTTCACCAATATCTTTTGCTGCGATAAACGATGTTTTCGATTTTCTAGCAGGGACGATAATTTGATTCAATGTTTTGATATCTTTACCATGAGGAGATATTAAATTTTCCATAAAGAAACTTGGTCTAATAAAGGTGTAGGGTAAAGCTATTTTTTTAATATATTTTTCAATTTTTGCATGTGGGGGTATCGGATTCTTTTCAACACCCATCAGTGAAACAAAAACGATGTGTTTAATCTGATGATCTTTACATGCATTTAAAAAGGGATAAATAGCTTTTGGGTCACCGATTTGAGGAGGTCTAATAAAGAAGACTTTCGTAATACCTTCCAGGGCTTTATCATATGTGTGTTCATCTAAAAAATCAAAGGGTACAACATGTTCGTTTGTTATCTTAGGTTGGTATAACCCTTCTTTAAAGGGTAATTGATGTTTGATTACGTAATCTTTAACGTATTTTCCGATGTTTCCTGTTGAACCGATCAGTAAGATCATTTGATGTCCTCTACGTGTTTTTTAAGTAAGATATTTAGCTTTTCAATCGTTTGTGAGAATTTAATGACATCATGATGGTTATACCAATCAATAAAGGGCATTTGACTACCTAATTCTTGCATCGTTATCTCAATGTTTTTAGGGATTAATAATAAGTTTTTACTAAACTCTTTTTTACCAAGATCTGTTAATACATAAACTTTTGTTTTACCTTCAATGGTGCCTTTGACATAGCCTTGTTCTTCAAATTTTTTAAGATTGTAAAAAATAGCGCCATTAGATGCTTCAATGTTGTTTTTTTTAAGCATTAATTTAAAACGATAACCAATAACTTTATGTTCTTCGAGCAATGTTTTAATGAGCATTGCTTTAATGATACCGTGCATAAGATCACCACCAAACGGATTATAGCACATCGTCTTTAATGTGTCAACATTGACATATATTTAAGTTTTACTTTTTAAATAGCTTAATGATACAATATAAATGTTAAATCATTCAAACAGTTTATTCATCATGTGAGGTATGACGTTGAAACTCAAAGAAAAAGCGAAGGAACTTAAAGAGAAGTTACCCATTATCTATATAGCGATGAAAAGTAAACAAACACCATGGTTTGCAAAAATAGTCGCTTTTTCAGTGATCATCTACGCACTTTCACCCATTGATCTTATTCCAGATTTTATCCCCATCTTAGGTTATCTTGATGATTTGATCATCTTACCTTTTCTGATCATATTGGCATTTAAACTCATCCCTAAAGACCTTATGGAAGAATTCAAGGAGCAAGCAAAAACGATCTGGGATCAAGGAAAACCAGTTCACTGGTATTATGCCATACCTTTTCTTTTTATATGGTGTATAGTACTATTCTTTGTTGTAAAAGCAATCTGGTTTTAAGTGATGTATTTATAGTCTATTTGGATGAAAACAAGATGTAAATGAGGTATATGTGAGTTAAGTATGTTATTATAAAATTAAGAATAGTGTTGGTGGAGGTTATCATGATGCCGTCTGTTATGATTGTCAGTAACATAACTTTTTATGTTAGTATCATCATCGTTTCCCTTGTTTATCTTGGTCTGCTCTTACTCTACATCCATAAACAGAAGGATTATCAAAAGAAGGTTAATCTGCAGTATGAACGTATCGATCAAATTTTAAATGCGACACATGCAGGACTTTTTGAGTGGGACTATACCACAGGTAAAATCACATTAAGTGATTCATTTGGATCATATATTGACACCAAACAATTTCAATTAAATCAGCTAACCATAGATGACCTGAAGAACTTTGTATACGAAGACGATCGGTCATCTTTTATTTCTGTCTTTGAGAGTATGTTAGGAGGACATCGTCCTTATATGGATTTTGATTGTCGCATGATTGGCTATGATCAAAACCTCGTGAACATCCACATTTTTTCAAAAATTATTTCAAAAGATGCTCATGGGAAACCTCTTAAAATCGTAGGTATTGTTAATCAAGTATCATCCGAAAGACAAGCAACCAAAGAAGTTGAGCAGGTCACTTATTTACTTAAAAACATCATTGAAAATTCAAATGGTGGCGTCGCTGTGTTTGATCGAAAGATGAATTATCTTTATGTCTCTGAAACCTATAAAAAACAATTTCATCTCACGGAAAGTCCCATTGGTAAAAATCATTATCAACTATTTCCAGACTTACCAGAGAAATTTAAAGATGCTCACAGAAGATCTTTAAAAGGTGAAGTCTTAAGTCAATCAAAAGATACATACTTAAGATCATCAGGTGATCAACTTTTCACTAACTGGTCAACACGTCCTTGGTATGACATCAATGGTCAAATTGGTGGGATCATTTCCTATGTTCAAGTGGTGACAGATCAAGTTCAAAAAGAGATGAAGTTAGAGTATGCGAGTAAACACGATACCTTAACAGGGCTATTTAATCGAGCTTATTTTGTTGAATACTTAGCAGAAATTGATTCAACGACCTATTTACCTTTAGGGATCATGATGATGGATTTAAACGGTTTAAAATTAATTAATGATGCATATGGTTACCAAAGTGGTGATGAGGTTATCAAACTTGTTGGTGATAAGTTAAAAGATTGTTCAAAAACATGTGGTGATATTTTTCGATTGGGTGGCGATGAGTTTGCGTTTATTGCAGTCCACACGGATGAAGATCAAATGAGAAACTACGTCAGACAAGTTCATGAAAAAGTAAGAGAATTAGTTTATAAAAACATTAAGTTGTCTGTTTCAATCGGTTTTTCGAATAAAATAGATGTCAAAACTAGTATGAGAGATATCTTAAAAGAAGCAGAATCTAATTTACTTAAAAATAAACTACTTGATTCAACCAGTTTAAGAAACTCAGCGATCAACGGTATTTTACAAACATTAACCGATAAATATGAAGTTGAAAAGACACATTCAAATCGTGTTCAAAAATTATGTTTATGGATGGGTGAAGCATTAAATTTTGATAAAGAAGAAATGGATGAACTCTCATATGCATCGATTCTTCATGATATTGGTAAAATCGCAATACCAGATGCTATCTTAGGAAAACCAGCTAAATTAACTGATGAAGAGTTTGAAATCATGAAGACACATACAACCAAAGGTTATGAGATCTTAAGAGCTGCGGATGAATATATCGATCTTGCCAAATATGCATTAACACATCATGAAAGAGTGGATGGTTCAGGGTATCCGAATGGTTTAAAAGGAGATCAAATTCCTTTGATCTCAAGAATTATATCGATTGCTGATTCCTATGAAGCCATGACTGCTGATCGTCCTTATCGGAAGGCACAGCCATTATCTTATGCAATCGACGAATTAAACAAGTATGCTGGTTCTCAGTTTGATGAAACACTGGTTAAAGTTTTTATCGAACATGTTATTCCACAAGAACAAAACATTTAAAACAAAAACCTCGATGAATTCGCCTAAATTCATCGAGGTTTTCTATGTGTTAACATTAATAAATAACTTAACCATGAGAAACGACTATACCCATCGTTTTGCTGTTTGGATGATAGATGTTTCCACATACATCACTATAAACTGATATCTGATTGAATCCTGCTGCATTGAGTTCCTTTTTGATCGAATCTTCGTCAAATGATTGGTCCCAAATACGGTAACTTTCGATATTATCTTTCTCATCCATCACAATATATTCATCTAAATGAAGATGTCCTTCATAGATCAGGTGACGTTCTAGACACATATGTGGTTCATTTCGCCAAAATCCAGGTTGTTCACTGAAATACCATGTTGATGATTCTTTTTCATTTTCGTACTGTTGATGTGTAAAAACATCAAAAATAAATAAACCTTTCGGTTTGAGTGATTGTTTGATTTTTTTTAATAAATGAAGTCGATTCTCTTGAGATAAAACGGCATAATCACAATAAATTAGTGTGATGACATCATACGCTTCTTTTTCATCTAAATCTAAATAGTTTTGATAACGATAAACGATATTCAACTCTTTTTTTTCTGCTTGTTCTTTCGCATAAGCAATTGATCTTTTTGAAAAATCCAATCCAACAACACGAAAACCTTGTTGGTGAAAATATGTAGCATAAATACCGGGACCACACCCTAAATCTAAAAGTTTTGGGTGATCTAAATCTTTTACAAGACTTCTGATCCATGTTGCTGATGCTTCAACAAATGTTAAGCTTCTTGTTGCTGCATCGTGATTTGGGTTTAGATGAGCATCAAGCAACCCAATGGAGATGTATGCATCATCCCAAAAGGGGGAAGTTGATGCTTCATAAGGTGCAGGTTTAGGTAGCAAGGTAAATAAGTTCTTGTTTTCTGACTTCATTAAAAATTCTCCTTTATGTTTAAAATAGGATGAGAAGCAATTGAAACATTAAAAATGATAGAATGTTCCATGCATTATGAATGATGATCGGAATGATCAAGTTACGTGTTTTTATAAAATAATGACTTTGTATGGCACCTAAAGCGAATGAAGTAAACAGTTGATAACGATCATAACTGATTTTCCAAGGAAAAAAGGTGTGATTTAGGTGCGCTAAAGTAAAGATCGTTGCAGATAAAACAATCAGAAAAAAGTGATAGGTCTTTGATGGAGTATTTTGATTTTTCCAAGGATGATAAAGGAAAAGCATGAGAAGTGCACCACGATAAAGCGTTTCTTCACTGATTCCTGGAAGGATACCAGTTTTCAAGATGGATATAACAAAGTCTATCAATGTTGATGGTGACTGCTGAGTGAGCATATTCCATGTAGTTTGATCAAAGAAATAAACAATAACGTAAGCCAAAGTTAAGGCGATAACCATCCATAAGAATATAAAATAAAAAGATCGTTTGATCGGTAAGTAGTCACTTCGGTGAAAACCAATATCTTTAATGTGTCCTTTTGTAAAGAGTAAGTATAGGCATAATCCTGAAATGAACATGGTTAATTGAATGAGGATATCACGTAAATAAGGATGAAAAAGAGAAGTTATTTGTGAATATGTGCTTAGACAAAAATGGATAAGAATATCGATAAGTAGAATGAGTGTTACACCCAAGATCTTTTGGATGATTTTTTTTGACATTTGTAAACACCTTTTAGTTAGAAATTTCATAAATACGTTTGTTTTTAATATACCAAATAATAAGTGGTATCACAAGTTAGCTTTAGTAATCTTTCCCTTTTTCATGAAATAAACCCTTGTTTTTATAGATGTTCTTGTTTTTAAAATGATTTCCATGTATAATTCGGCTAAACTTTTCTAAATCATAGATCCAATGGAGGAATTAATCCATGAAAAATCAACAACACTATCGCATTATTGATATTCCTGATAATCGCATAGGTACAATCGATATCGGTGTAGCTAGCAGAAGTAAACATCATATTAATGCCATGGTTGAATTTGATGTAACTGAAGCGAGATTGAAACTCAAACAAGAAGCTTTGTCACATCTATCATTTACAGCATGGTTAATCAAATGTATCAGTACAGCAATCAGCGAACAAAAACAAGTTCAAGGGATACGTTACAAACGTCAAAAAATCATGGTTTTTGAGGATGTTGATGTTTCAATCATGGTAGAAAGAGAAGTCGAAGGTATAAAAGTACCTCTTCCCTATGTCATTCGTAAAGCAAACGAAAAGTCAATTGAAGCCATAACATTAGAAATAAGACAAGCTCAAAAAGAGAATGTCTTATCACAAAACGATCTTGTATTAGGCGAGAAAAAGAATCAAAAATTGATGAAGTTATATGCTAAAATGCCCGCATGGTTAAGAAATATGATTTGGAGAAATATCTTAAAAAATCCTCGAATGATTCAACGTCAAATGGGAACCGTGATGGTGACATCCATTGGTATGATGGGGAAAATCAACGGTTGGTTTGTACCAAAAACAGTTCACCCGGTTGCATTTGCTGTGGGATCAATTGTTAAAAAACCAGGTGTTGTTGCTAAATCAATCGCAATCAGAGACTACCTTTATGTCACCATTACGGTTGATCATGATGTCATTGATGGTGCACCGGCTGTGCGAATGTTATCAAAGTTATCTAAGATGATCGAATCTGGATTTGGTTTAGATACTGAATTAAAAGATGATTAAATGAGATGTGTTCCATCAGAAGGTTTTACTTGATAGAACGTTGGCTCATAGCCAATCTTTTTTGTATAAACATCCGTTACATCATCAATGACTTGATCTAAAATGTCCGTTGGGATGATGGATACAACACAACCTCCAAACCCTGCACCAGTCATTCTAGCACCCACTGCACCTGCATCAAGGAGTGCTTGTTGCAGTGTGTCTAGCTCAACACCTGTCACTTCATAATCATCTTTGAGTGATTGATGTGACTGATTCATCAGTTTAGCAAACGTGATTAAATCGTGTTGTTTAAGTGCTTTTGCTGATTCGATGGTTCTTGTTTGTTCTGTTATGACATGTTTTGTTCGCTTAAAGATTAAAGGATCTAAAAGGGTTGAGATCTTATTAAGATCATTTTCTTGAAGTTCACAAAGATAGTTGATGGAATACGCTTTTTGAAGTGTTGAAAGCGATGTTTGACATTCACTAAACCGTTCATTATATTTTGAATCTGCTAACCCTCTTTTTTTGTTGGTATTGACGATGAGTAGCGAATAATTATTAAGTTCTAAGGGGATTTGTTCATACGCTAGGGTATCTGTATTCAGTAAGAGTGCATGATTTTCTTTACCAGCAACGACTGCAAACTGATCCATAATGCCTGAATTAACACCAACATACTTATTTTCAGCGTATTTACCAAGGCGTGCTTTATCTTCTAAGGAGATATTTAAATGAAACAAATGATCTAATAGGGTGATGATAAGCATCTCTAAAGATGCAGAAGAAGAAAGACCTGCAGATAATGGCATGGTAGTTGTCATGTATAAATCAATACCAAAAGGAATATCATAACCATGTTTCATCAATGCATGAATGGATCCTTTAATGTAGTTTGCCCAAGCATGATGAGGATCTTTTTCTAAATGATCCATTGAAAATGAATAGATCTCCTTAGTAAATGGTTCTGAATAAACATAAATCATGCGATCTTCTCTTTTACCAGCGATCCCGTACGTGCCATCAGAAAGTGCACACGGAAAAACAAATCCACCGTTATAGTCAATGTGTTCACCGATGAGATTAACTCTACCCGGTGAGAAGAAAGAGATACCGTCTTCACGGTTAAAGAGATTTTTAAAGTTTTCTATGAGTTTTGTTTTCATGATAAGACTCCTTCAATAAATGTGATAAATGCATTGATTCCTGTGTCATCTTGTTTGAAGACTCCAGAATCTTCTAATACATCTTTAAAGACGATACCAACTTCATGTTTGATGATTTGATCGATGTTAATGATATCGATGTTATTCATCTTTTTGATTTGATCTGCCCATGAAAGATGAATACGTGCTTGATTTGAAAGTGGTGTATCATTTAAGATATACCGTTTTACCTCTTCTAATTCAGTTTGTAGTCTTGCAGGTAATATAGCTAAACCCATGGCTTCGATTAAACCAATGTTTTCTTTTTTAATGTGCCATTTATCTTCGTGTGGATGATAAAGACCCAGAGGATAAGTAACATTGGTGAAGTTGTTTCTAAACATTAAATCAAGTTCATACAATCCATCTTTCTTTCTTGCTACCGGGGTAATGGTTTGATGGGGTGTATCATTGGTTTTAGCGTAAATCATTAAGTCCTGATTTTCATAGGATTTCCATGCATTAAGGAATATTTCAGCTTTTTTGGTTAATTTGGTTTTTGATGTGCCTTTCATTCTTAAAGTTGAAAGTGGCCACTTAAGGAGTTCATAGGTGATCTCATCTTTTTTCCATGACTTTATGACCGATGCTTTTTCAATGGGAAATACATGCTTACCACCTTGGTAGTGATCATGTGACAAGATTGAACCACCTACGATTGGAAGATCTGCATTGGATCCAAAGAAGTAGCCTTCAAATTGATCACATAAGTTAAGTAGATTTGAAAATGTTTGATGATTGATGACCATGGGACGATGAATCTCACTTAAGACAATCGCGTGCTCGTTATAGTAGATATAAGGTGAATATTGGAAATAATAGGTATCATGACCTAATGTGGTACTAATGATACGGTGGTTATCTCTCGAATCTCTCGTGTAATGACCTGCAAAACCTTCATTTTCAGCACATAAAAGACATTTGGGATAATCAGAGGATTTCGTTTGACCTGCTAAGATAATGCTTTTAGGATCTTTTTCAGGTTTTGACATATTGATGGTGATATCGAGCATACCGTAGGATGTATCTGCTGAAAAAGATAAGTTTTTCAATATACGATCCATACGAATATAGTTTAAGGACTGCATGTAGTGATAGTACCAGGAGGTTGCTGATGCTTGTTCTTGTTGATAACGGTTATAAAACTCTTTTTCGATATCTGATGGGAGTTTTGCAAACACATTCATGATTTTCGCATCCATCAGATCTCTTGAAATCTTAGAACCATCTAAGATGTTTTTGTTTTCAAGCTGATTTAAGATATCTTCTAAGGCATCAGAAGGATAATCGATCTGTTTGGGTTTGGGTAGATCATCCATCATTTCACATTTTAAAAGATAATAAAGTTGATTTCTAACATAATGAACATCACGATCCTGAATAACACCTTTCGTGATTTCAAAATGAATAAGGTTTTCTATAGCTTGTCTCATGATTTTATCTCCTTTGTCGATTTTCTAATGATAAGTTCAGTGGGTAATAAGATTTTTTCAGGCAATACTCTTCCTTTGATTCGTTCGATTAACGCGTTGATTGCACGTTTACCTAAATCACTTTGATAGACTTTAATGGTTGATAGTGGTGGTATGGTATAAGCACTTTGTTCAATACCATTAAAACCAATGATGGAAACATCTTGGGGTACTCGAATCTTTGCTTCATGAAGGGCAGATAAACAACCCATGGCCATATGATCATTACCAACTAAATAAGCTTCTGCAAGGTTTTTTTCATGAATGATTTTTTTCATGATTTCATAACCAGACGTGGTATTAAATGATCCGATGTGAATATGTTTCAGCGGTGTTTGTTTTTGAATCATAAAGGATTCTCTTGGATCGATAATCGGAAGTTTCATGGTTTTTGTATATTCTCTCCCGCCGATATAACCGATATCAGTAAATCCTAAGTCAAGTAAGTGATGATAGGCTTCTTCATAAGCTCCGATAAAATCGATTAAGACACTATCATCTTTTTTGGGTGCGGGTGATGAATCGACAAAGACGAGATAAGAATATGTTTGATGAAGTTTTTTGACTTCAAGTTCATCAAATTTACCAATGACGATTGCTCCAGTTGCTTGAGGGAGTTGATCATCAGCATGGGTGAAATAATGTGAAATGATATTTAAACCTAACTTTCTTGCATGCGATTCAACGCCAAGTCGAATATGAAGATAATAAGGATCATCAGATTCCTGTTTAGATGAATACCAATGGATTAATGCAATCTTGATGTCTTGTTCAAAGGTTGGTTTAACCTTTTTGATGTAGTTCAGTTCTTTTGCACATGCTAAAACAGCTGTTTTTGTATCTTTAGTTACATTTAAAGATGGATCATCATTTAAGATCCGTGAAACGGTTGTAATCGATACACCGGTTTGATGTGCGATATCTTTGAGTGTTGTCATCAAATCACCTCTATCATCATTATAAAATGATTTTGTATTTTAGTCAAATTTTACTAAAATAATTTTTATAAAAAATAAAAAAGGATAAAAAGTGTTTATGATACAATAGAACTAACAAAAACGGAGAGTTTAAACAGATGAAAATATCACGCTATGAAATCTATCACGAACAAAAAGAAGAGAAATTAAAAAAGCTTTATGACATGATTGGTTTTCCCTTAAAAGATGAAGCTATTGCATTAACTGCCATTACATGTTCAAATTTTGCTAAAGAATATAATGACTGCGGAAAAGACAAAATTTATGAACATGATGGATTAGCTGTTGTGGGTGATGCCATTTTAAAAACCATTTTATCGATTGCATTTTTTACACCTGCCATGACTGAAGGCGATTTAACATCCATTAAACAAGGAATGGAAAATAATGCAACCCTTCAGGAATTAGGTATGAAACTTGAATTACCCGAAATCTTATTTTATTCGAATACCGATTTACAAGGTAAAAAGAAAATAGCAACCGCTGTTGAAGCCATCATTGGAGCTATCTATTTTAGTCATGGGTTTGATGCGTGTCATACGTTTATTCATGAGAAAATCATGCCACTCATCAACGTTTCATGTGATCATTAAAAAGAAGAAGGAACGAATCTATGAATCTCATCATTATATTTGGTCCACATGCAGTCGGCAAAATGACGGTAGGACAACACTTATCAGAGTTAACAGGTATACCTTTATTTCATAATCATGAAAGTATAGAACTTGCGTTAAGACTTCTGCCAAATGATGGAAAATCATGGGGGGGCTTAAGTAACGACATACGTGATGTCGTTTTCAAACACGTTTCAAAAGCCCATCAAAAAGGACTTATTTTTACGTTTATGTGGGCGCTTGAGAAATGAGTGACCATGATTATATAAAGAAACTAGAAACAATGTTTAAAGAAGAAGGATTTAAGGTTTATTATGTTGAACTTTATGCAGATAAAGACATGAGATTAGAACGCAATAAATCAGAGAATCGCCTTCAACATAAACCTTCAAAAAGAAATATAAGTGAAAGTGAAGCACGGTTTATCAGATTAGAAGAAAAGTATCGCCTTAATTCATATGAAGGCGAAATCAAAAAAGAAAACTATATAAAAATGGATAATACACATTTAACTCCTTTAGAGGTTGCATTAATGATCAAGGATACATTTAACCTATGAAAACAACCGTATGGAATCCAGTGCGTGGATGTCATAAAATCTCTTCGGGATGTAAGCATTGTTACATCGCATTAGGTGATCAAAAAAAAGGACGTGATTTCAATCACATTGAATTGACGTCGCAATACGATAGAATTATTCGAAAGAATAAAAAAGGGGAGTATGTCATTCCCTCAAATACATTGGTCTACACCTGTTTTTCGAGCGACTTTTTTCTTGAAGAACTCGATAACTATCGTCATGATTGGTGGGCTATGATCAAAGAAAGAAACGATCTTTCGTTTTTATGTTTAACAAAACGTATTGATCGAATCGATCATGCTTTACCCCTTGATTTTCCGCTTGGTTATGAGCATTTTACAATAGGCGTTTCGGTAGAAAACCAATCCATGGCTGACTATCGATTACCCTTCTTATTAAGAAGTTCATTTCAGCATAAACTGATTGTCTGTCAACCTCTTTTAGACTACATCAATCTTGATGCATACTTAGCTGGAATTGAAGCTGTGGTAGTTGGTGGAGAAGCTGGTAAAGAGGGAAGAGAGATGGATTATGCATGGGTGCTTAAAATCAGAGATACATGCATTAAGCATCGGGTTTCATTTTCATTTAGGCAAACATCTTCAAACTTCATCAAAGATGGCATTACCCATCATATTCCTTGGAGAATGCTTTCTTCAATGGCTAAATCTTTTGATTTAGATGTGACATTTTAAACAAAAAAGGGACTGAGTCCCTTTTACGTTGTTTACTGTTCAATTTTAATGGATTCAATGACCATTTCATAAGGTAGGTCTTCATCATGAATAGCACCACCATACCAACCACCAACCGCTAAATTGATAATTAAGTAATAAGGATGGTCAAAGGGCCATTCACTCACGGTATCACCAGCTGCTTTATCGACTCTAAAGTATTCTTTACCATCGATTTGAAATGATAAATAATCTTTGGTCCAATCAAGAGTGTAATCGTGGAATACATCTGATGCATCTAAGACTTTAATTTTCGCACCTTTATCGGTGTTGATCTTATGGTTATAGGTATCTGTATGAATTGCACATGTAATAAGACCTGGTCTATTACCTGCAAATTCTACTAAATCAATTTCACCACAAAGTGGCCATCTCACTTGATTTTGATCAGTGTTTCCCATGAGCCATAATGCGGGCCATGCACCTTTTCCATGTGGCATTTTTGCCCGAATGGTGAGTTTTCCATAAAGGAATTCGAGTTTTCCTTTTGTATTAATTCGTGCAGATTGATACTTGCATGTTTGATCATCTTGATGTAGAGTTGCTTTGATATGAAGTTTTCCATCTTTGATGTAAGCATGTGTATCATCTTCAACATAACATTGTGATTCATTATTAGCCCATTTGGTTCCGACTTGATAAGTCCATACGTTTGGGTCAGGTTTTCCATTTTTTTTGAATGTTTCATGATAAATCGTTTTCATAATATCCTCCGAATTCTTAGATAGTATATCATATGCGTTTTCAAATGTGTTAATATAATTAAGGGAGTTGACTAACTATTAAAAGTCAAGTACTTTTATTAGATAAACAGTAAAAACCTCCTATAGCAGATAAAATATGGAGGTTGGCTTATATTACAGATGACTTTTTTACTTAACCGCCACAGTTTAAGTAATCAGTTATTTGAGTTTAGATGAATCGAAATCTTCTTGATGTGTCTCGAGATGATGGATCACTCTCACCAACTTTTTAGCGAGATGAACCATCGCGACTCGATGATGTTTTCCCTCTTGTTTCTTCTTGGTGTAATAGTCATAGAAAACTGGATTATTGATCATCACCATCATTGAGATATTGATGAGTGTTGCGCGTAGATATTTGCTACCACGTTTAACGAGTTTGCCAGTGGAAGACATTGTACCTGATTGTTTGATGGTTGAATCAAGGCCAGCATAGGATAACATTTCAGCGGGATTCGAAAATAGAGTGATGTCTCCATATTCACATAAAATGATGGCTGCTGAAATGATGCCGATACCCTTAATCGTTTGAATCTTTGTTGGATACTTATCCATTAAAGAAACGATTTGTTTCTCAGTTTCTAAGATATCTAGGTTGAGCTTTTCAACATAAGATATGGAAGTCTTCAACTTAAAGAGTTGGTGATCTTGTGTCACACCAATGGTTGATTTCGCGAGTTCCTTCAGCTTAACAAACTTAGGATAACTGAATTTACCCTTAGTTCGTCTCCGAAGTTTATCAAAGTGACTATCGGTCATCTTTGCGATTTTATCGGGTGATGAAAATTCCTTTAAGATAAATAAAGTGGTTTCAGAATAGCCTTGTTCTCGCATAAAAGGCTTGAGTTCGGGAAAGATAACATCTAAGACCTTAGTCATCATGTTGTAATGTTTAGTGCGCATTGAGATGAGCTTAAATCGTAACCTAGTCAGTGATTTTAAGGCACTTATATGATAAGATTGATGATGATAGGCTTTGTAGTCTACAGATCTCATATACGTTGAAATCATTTGTGCATCTTTCTTATCCGTCTTTGTTTTTCTGAGTGAATGGGCTTCTCCAAACTTCTTCACGAGAAAAGGATTAATCTCCATGAACGAATAGCCATGGAGGGTAAGAAATGACTTAAGGTTTTCACCATAATGACCTGTAGCCTCTAAGCCTATTATCATTTCTTGCTTCAAATAGGGTTTAAAATGTCCTAATAGTCCATTAAACCCAGACTGACTGTTCTCAAAAGAGAACTGATAATCAACTGTTTCGGTGGCGATGAAACAGTCGTGTTTGTACTTAGCGATATCGATGCCGATATAGATCATAAGTACACCTCCTAAAAAGTATTATCGTACATGTGGTAAGTCCAGCCGAGTCTTTATCTCATAATCATGTAAAAAGCGTCTGGCGCTAACTAACTATTGCTGATTAAAATAAAGACCGTGGTAAGCGTCAACTCCAAACAGTCTTAGCTGTAATAAGATGATGCAAATCCACAGTACATTATTAGTATATTAAATTAGACCGAAAGGAGTAAAGATTTAAATGAGTCTTAAGTACTAACTTAATACAGTTTAAATCTTACATGATTAAAGATGATTCAACTAAAAGAAATAACAAAAG
>MIDA01000084.1 GCA_001830045.1 Tenericutes bacterium RIFOXYA12_FULL_35_10
AAAATGAAATCATGTGTTGTATATTATTGAAAAACAGGTAACACAAAAGGTGTTGCAAAACAGTTAAAAGATGTTGATTTATTAGAAATTCAAGCTGAATCTGATGATCCCAATGTCATGAATCCAGTACTTACTGAAATTCCGGATATTAAAGATTATGATTATGTGATTTTCGCGACCCCAGTACATGGGTTTCAAATGTCTAAAATCATGCAAGCCTATTTAAACCAACTGCCTTCTTTAAAAGGAAAAGTGATTGATCTTTTTATTACGCATTTCTTTCCTTTCGCATGGATGGGTGGGAATGTCACATTAAAACAAATGAAAAAAATCATTGAACAAAAAGAAGGTCAAGTGCGTTTAATGACATCGATCAATTGGAAGAATAGACATCGTGAAGATGTCATTCAACAAGTGGTTACAACCTATCATGTCTAAACGTTTAAAAGTTACACTCCTCGTCATTTTGGCGTTGATTTCTGTTTTAGTTATTACAACGATTTTTATCTTTCAAAACATCAATAAAGAATTAGAAGGATTATCTAATATAACGATTGAATCACTCGATTTATCTGAAGTAAGTGATGGAACTTATCACGGGACATATGAGACCATGGTCATTAAGGTCATCGTTGATGTGGAAGTTCAAAATCATCAGATCATAGCAATAACTATTGTTGAACACCAAAATGGACAAGGGGACCCTGCAGATGCTATTGTTGATGATGTGATTGAAGCACAGTCTTTAGATGTTGATTTGATTGTTGGTGCAACCTATAGTTCGAGAGTGATTTTACTTGCGATTGAAGATGCATTAAAATAAGATATAATAAAAAAAAGTAAGAAAAGTTGGATTTCTGATGAAATCCTTTTTTTATGCAAAAAATTATTGTAAAACGATAATTATAGTGGTATGATAGATGCAATAGGGGGTTCTTTATGAAAAAAAGATGGCTAGTTTATGGATTCTCATTCGTTTTAGCGTTTGTATTGGGTTTGGTTTATCGTGGTGAAGATTTGAGTTACATGAATGTGATTTACTTTCCCTTCCTTGGACTGATTGATTTAATGATGCAGTTATCTCAAGGATCAACAACCGGTAATGGATTTGCTTGGATTTTGTTATTTCTTGTTTCATCATTACCTTTAGTGGTTGGTGTGATTATCTATAAGAAAGAGATAAAACTATTTGATGTGAGCAGTTTATTCGTGTTATCCATTTCGCTTGGAACTATCTTATATAGATGTATGAATTTAAATCAAGTTCCTACATGGTTAGAACGTATCCAGTTTTTTCAAACAGTAGGTGACATAAGACCGCTCATTCAAATGGGGCTCATCAACCTTTGGCTTGTGTTCTTTCTTTTATATGTCATCTTCAAATTTTTTATTGTAAAAAAAGATTTAAGTCAAAAGGTTTCACATGTGATGATGATGTTAGTGGTATATATGATTTTACTATTTACGTATTCTTGGACACAAAAATCATATGGATTTGTTACACATGAGCAAAGTGTTCTTTCGATTGAAAACATCTTTAATCTTGTGATCACTCTTATGATGATCATCCTCATTGAAATGATGATTATTTTTGTAGAAAAAATTAGAGATGAAGACTACCGAGAAAGTTTAAAAAAATTAACTTTATGGATTAAGATGATATCCTTATCAATCCTTTTACTATCTACTATTAAAATTGGTATTCTAAATGGATATCAGTTGATTCATTTAGGAGAATTAAACGATATTTCATTTACATTTTCATTAGATATTCTTTCTTGGGTATTGGTATTCTTTTTCTATGGACTCTACCATTACATCGTCATGGCAAATGACGTGATGGAAGAAGCGGAGTTGACGATTTAATGTCGATTAAAGTCAAGTTAGATGATGTTTTAAAGTTAAGAGGAATGACATCTAAAGAGTTGTGTGCTTTAGTGGGAATAACGGAAGCAAACATGTCCATTTTAAGAAGCGGTAAAGCCAAAGCAATCCGTTTTGATACACTGAATAAGCTTTGTTTTTATTTGCAGTGCGAACCAAAAGATATTTTAATTTATGAGGGGGAAGAAGAATGAAAAGAATAATTTTAATGGGGTTAAGTTTATTATTTTTGGTGGTCTTATCGAGTTGCAAACTAGCAACTGATGAAGAGATTATCATTGAGGAAAATGATAAAAAATTGATTGGATTTTACATCCAAATCGTTGATTTTTCTGAAGGATTAGGAACACGACTTTTACCTGAATACGGGGAAGTGGATGCAGTTTACATGATTGATTGGATTGAAGTGGATGAAGATGGTTATTCAACACAATTTAATGAGACAAGTCCTTCTTTTTTAAATGTTAAATCAAACACACATATCCATGATAATATCGTCAATGACATCAAAACGAGAACCATAACTATAACAAGCGACATCGAAATCCTTTTAGGAATCGAACATGAAGATCATGTACTTTATATCGATCCGATTTATGAAGGTGATGACACACCTTCTGATGATGGTTCTTATGGTCATATGCTTTCTAGAGGACAAACCACAACATCGACCTTTGAAGATGAATACATTAAAAACGAAGTCATTTATAAAGTCTCTTTCAAAATTTCACACAAAATTGTTGATGAAGTAACACACGTGAATTTCATTGAAATGAATGAAAATCATCAAATCGTTAAAGAAACAACGCTGTATGAACCCATCGAGACTTTAAATCTTCAAGAGAGTACAGCATATGTCATCATTGAAGAACACTTCATCAATGGAGGTAATGAGCCTTATATTGTTAGAAGAGTTCATGAAGAAAATCAAACCTCATTTGAACAACTCCATTTCTTAAATGTGTATGGATTTGTTTCAAGAGAAAGTGGCATCTCACTTTTATTTTCATAAATCATGCGATCTATTAATCAATGATATGATTTAGTGATCTCACTCGATAAGTTTTTGAAAACGATTGGAGAAAAATAGATGAAACTCAAATTGATTATAGTATTCTTCTTAATATTGTCAGGAACTGTTTGGCTTGTAATCATTAGCAGTATAAATAGTCGCATATATTCGAGAAATCTGATTTCAGCCATCGATGAAAGCAACTATGCTAGATTAGAAGAGTTACTTGACAAAAAAGGAAATGTCGATGCAAAACCATATAGTAATTTCCATGCGTTTTTTTTGGAAATCTTTAATGATCCACCTTTGTTTTATGCTATCAGAAAAGGGGATATAGAAAGTGTAAAAATGCTTCTTGAACATGGTGCTAATGTCAATCTTGAATCTGATGATTGTAAACCTATTATGGTAACGGCATCTAGTGTTAACGTTGAAAGATTTGACATTGCTCATTTGCTCTTAGATTATGGTGCAGATATCGATTATGTAGACCAATGGGGAGTAACTCCGGTAGTAAACTTTAATGTCGGTCACAATAGTGATGATGATTATACAAAAGGATACGAGTTATTTTTAAGATTTGTATCCTTAGGTGTGATACCTGAGAGTTCCAATGAATTTACATATGGTAATTTCTTATTATATGCAGTGACGACGAACAATGTGTTAATCGTAGATTATCTTATCAATTCCATGGATTATAACATCCTTTCCACAGGTAAGGATAGAGTTTCTGCATTAATAAGAGCTTCGCAATATCATTCAACCTTGGTTGTTGAATATCTTTTGGAACAAGGTGTTGATACTTCGTATAGAGATGATTACAATAAAACAGTTTATGATTATGCGTTTGAGAAAAACTATAGTGATATTATAAACTTATTAAAGCCATAATTTGGAGTAATTTCTATAAGTGGGGATTACGTTAAAAAAGAACACGATTTTAGATCACTAAGACATGGATCATTCCTATCACTTTGCATCATAATAACATTAACTTCATGTGATCCTCTTTTAGTAGACACTACACACATTTATGTATTGTAGATGTTTACGTAAAGTGGATTTTTCTTTTTTTTGTTTTATGTTTTATAAGGATGAATCCATAGTGAAACTATGATATAATACATTAGGTGATAAAAATGGAGAGATTACAAAAGGTACTCGCTCAATCGAATATTGCATCAAGACGCAAATCAGAAGAAATCATTTTAGCTGGTAGAGTCAAGGTCAATGGAGCGGTTGTAACAGAATTAGGGTTTAAAGTGGATAAAGATGATGTGATTGAAGTCGATGGGAAGCCCATTTCTCGCGCACAGCATGTTTATTTTTTACTGAATAAACCAACAGGGTATGTCTCAACAACATCGGATGAAAAAGGAAGACAAACCGTTTTAGATTTACTCGATGATGATCACCGTGAAATGCGTGTTTATCCTGTAGGACGTCTTGACTTTGATACTGCAGGCTTACTCCTTTTAACCAATGATGGTGAGTTTACCAACAAAATGACACATCCTGAACACGAAATTGAAAAAGAATATTTAGCTCGTGTTGAAGGGGTTGTCATTAGAAAAAAGATTGTTGAACTTCGTAAAGGGGTTAGAATCGATGATGATTACTTAGCGATTCCTAAAGCAGTTCGCTTAATCGAAATCGATAAAGTGAACCAAACAACACTGATTTCTATGGTTTTAATTGAAGGTAGAAATAAGCAAGTGAGAAAGATGGTTGAAGCCATTGGACACACTGTCAAAAAATTAACACGTGTCCGTTATGACTTCTTAACCCTTGAAGGTGTTGAAAGAGGAGCTTACCGATCACTTAAAATTCATGAGGTACGTAAGCTTTACGCCAATGCAACCTCTAAAAAATCATAAAACACGATAACAACGACAAAAAATCTATGTTATAATGAAATACGTATGGAGGAAAATCATGTCAGGGTTTAAATTAGCCATTGATGGACCAGCGGGATCTGGAAAAAGCACGATCAGCGCTTTAATTGCTAAAAAATTAGGATGGACACATATCGATACAGGAGCTATGTATCGCGCGGTGACACTTCAAGCTTTAGAACTGGGTGTCGACTTAAATGATGAAACATCTTATTCTTTTTTAGAAACCATCCACATCCATTATGATCATGACAAGATTTTCATTGGTGATCGCGATGTTTCTGAAGCGATAAGATCTGAAGGAGTCACCAACAACGTATCTTTAGTATCAAGCTTTCCTTATGTGAGAAAAAAACTCGTCGATCTTCAAAAAAGAGCTGCTGAAAAAGGAAATATTATCATGGATGGTCGTGACATCGGAACGGTTGTCATTCCCCATGCTGATTTGAAAATCTTTTTAACAGCAAACGTTGAAGAACGTGCAAAAAGACGGTATAAAGAAAACGTCAAAAAGGGTAAAACCGCACATATTGACAAAGTGATCGAAGATATTGTCATTCGTGATCAAAAGGACTCAACCAGAAAAGAATCACCGTTACGAAAAGCAGATGATGCCATCGTACTTGATACAACACACTTAACCATCGAAGAAGTGGTTAACAAAATTATAGAACTAGCTAGCAAAAAGGAGAACGACTAACATGGAGTTAAAGTTTTTGAGACAAGGGTCAATCGTAGAAGGAACTGTCATCAAAATTGAATCGAATACGATTTACCTCGATATCCAGGCACAAACGGAAGGTAAAATCCACCTGGATAATTATGACAAACCCGCACCTGACACGTTCGAGGGTTTAGTCCAAGTAGGACAAAAGGTAAAAGCAAGAGTGCAGAAGATCACCGATGATCCTGCGCAAATTCTTTTATCACGCTTACCCCTACTTGTCGAAGAAAAATTCGAAAAAATTCAAGCTTTAGCTCAAACAGGTGAAATCGTTAAAGCTAGAGTGAAACAAGTCTTAGAGAAAGGACTCGTTTTCAACTACTTAGAAAACGAAGTATTCCTTCCTTACAGTTTATTAGACTTTGAACTTGTGAAAGACAAAGAAAGTTTAAAGGGTAAGACATTAGAAATTCAAATCGTTGAAGCAACACAAAAAGGTAGAAGTAAGCGTATTGTTGCATCTAGAAAAACGATTTTTGAAAAAGAAAGACAAGAAGCTTACGAACAAAGACTTCAAGCACGCACTGATGAACTTGAAAACATCAATACAGGTGACGTGATCAAGGGTATTGTTGATAAGATTGAACCACATGCTGCAACGATTCGTTTTAATTTCGTTGTTGGTTTATTACGCATTTCTCAAGTGTCACATTTTAGAATTGAAAAGATTGAAGATGTGTTAACTTTAGGTCAAGAAGTTGAAGTAAAAGTCATTAAGAAAGAAGGCAATCGCCTAGACCTTTCGATGAAGGCTTTACAAAAGACACCTTATGAAGTGTTCTATGAAACACACAAGGTTGGCGATACCGTGACAGGTACAGTTTTCCAAAAATTACCTTTTGGTATTATTGTTGAAGTTGCAAAAGATGTCAGAGGTTTACTCCATAAGAATGAATTCTCATGGAATCCCAATGACAACTTTGAAGCATACGTCAAGATTGGTGAAGAACTTACTTTAGCGATTATCCAACTTGATTTAAAGAAAGAACGTATCGCTTTATCTAAAAAATCATTAGAAGACAATCCTTGGAAGAACGTATCCTTAAGACGCGGTGAAGTTGTTTCTGCAAAAGTAACAGCTGTTTCTAAAGATGGTGTTAAAGTTGAAGTTCAAGGTGTTGAAGGTGAGATTGCTGCAAGCGAACTTGCTGTTGAAAAAATTAACAAACCAGAAGATTACTTTGCTGTTGGTGATGAAGTGAATGCACTTATTATTGAACTCAGCAAAGAAACATGGACATTAAAATTATCGATTCGTCGTATTTTAGAAAAAGCTGAAAGAGAATCTTACGAACAATATCTTGAAGAAGATGAAAATGATAAGAACCCTACATTGGGTGATCTCTTTGGCGATAAATTACAAAAGAGCAAGAAAAAATAACGTTTTTGAAAAGTAGGTTTTAATATGCCTTATAAGGTAGCAATAGTTGGCCGTCCGAATGTCGGTAAATCAAGTTTATTTAACCGATTGATTGGATCTCGCCTGTCGATCACTGATGATCAACCTGGTGTGACCAGAGATCGGATCTATGCCAGAGCCGAATGGCTGACCAAGCATTTTAGACTGATAGACACAGGGGGCATCGATCTCGGCGATGCTCCTTTTTTAAATCAAATCAAAGCACAAGCGCAAGTTGCGATGGATGAAGCAGATACCATCGTTTTTGTCGTTGATGGAAAAACAGGTTTAGTGGATGCAGATTATTACATTGCAAAACTTTTGTATAAAACAGAAAAACCTGTTATTTTAGCAGTAAACAAGATTGATGATTTAGCACAAGCACCAAATATCTATGAATTTTATGCTCTTGGTTTTGGTGATCCGATTGCTGTATCTACCATTCATGGTATTGGTATTGGTGATTTATTAGACCGCATTATGGAACATATGACCGATGAAGACATCAGTTATGATGATTCGATCATTCAGTTTTCCATCGTTGGTAGACCTAATGTCGGTAAATCAAGTTTAACGAATGCCATTTTAGGTGAAGAAAGAGTCATTGTTTCTGAGATTTCAGGAACAACGACGGATGCGATTGATACGAGATTCAAAAAAGATAGAAAAGAATATGTCGTCATCGATACCGCAGGGATTAAAAAACGTGGTAAAGTCTATGAATCAACCGATAAATATTCGGTTTTAAGAGCTCTTTCTGCACTAGAGCGTAGTGATATCGCACTTTTAATTATTGACGGTGAGGAAGGCATTATTGAGCAAGATAAGCACGTTGCAGGTTATATCACCGATTACTATAAAGCATGCGTGATTGTTGTAAACAAGTGGGATGCCGTTGAAAAAGATGATAAAACCATGAAAAAGATGGAAGAAAAAATTCGTGATGAATTCCAATTTTTAACGTATGCACCGATTGTTTTCGTTTCAGCAAAACATAATCAAAGAATTCATACCATTTTCCCAGCCATCAATATGGCTTATGAAAATTATCAAAAACAAGTTCAAACGAGCATCTTAAATGATTTAATTCAAGATGCAACAGCGATGAATCCAACACCGATTCATAATCATGGGAAAGCACAGTTTAATTACGCAACACAAGTTGCGATTAAACCACCGACATTTGTTTTATATGTCAATAATCCAGATTTTGTGCATTTCTCTTATGAACGCTATTTACATAACCAATTACGTCAAGCAATTGACTTTACAGGAACACCTATAAAACTTATTTTAAGAAAGAAGGCGTGATGACTTGAAGATAGGTATTATTGGCGGTGGTGCATGGGGATGCACACTCGGACAAGTCTTAATTGATAATGGTCATGAAGTATTAATCTATGATGTTAATTCTAAAGCGGTTGATGAGATCAACAGACATCATCATCCCTTTTTTGGTAACGATTTACCTTTAAGTTTGAAAGCAACAACTTCGATAGATGAACTGATTTTATTTAGTCATTATTTTATTTTATCCGTACCAACCAAAGTGATTCGTCCTGTGTTAAAACAGATGAATCCGATATTAGTAGAACCTTCTGTTTTCATTAACGTCTCTAAAGGGATTGAACCAGAAAGTTTAAAACGTGTATCTGAAATTGTAGAAGAAGAAATTAGTGAGACTAAACTTAAAGGGTTTGTTGTATTAACAGGTCCTTCACACGCTGAAGAAGTGATTTTAAGAAAGTTAACACTTTTAGTTTCATCATCTAAAGATATGGAGCTCGCAAAAGAGATTCAATCCATTTTTTCAAACGAGAAATATTTACGCATCTACACCTCAACCGATCTCATCGGTGCTGAAGTGGGTGGTGCGGTTAAAAATGCGATTGCAGTGATCAGTGGTGCATGCACCGGTTTAGGTTTAGGTGAAAATGCGAGAGCTGCAGTTATAACACGTGGTATCGTTGAAATCGTCAGAGTGGTTGAAATCATGGGCGGTAAGAAAGAAACTGCGTTTGGTTTAACAGGTATTGGTGACTTGATTGTGACTGCATCTTCTGAAAATTCACGTAACTTTAAAGCGGGTCGAAAGATTGGCTTAGGCATGAAGCTAGATGAAGTCTATCAAAGCGAAGCACAAACCATTGAAGGTATTCGCACCATTGAAGCAATGCATAAACTTTCTTTAGATCACGGTATTGAACTACCGATGATCAATATGGCTTACCGTATTATCTTTGAAGGTATGCCCGTTGAAGAAGGACTTGAAAGACTCCTTTCAAGAGATTTAAAGAGTGAAGACTTTTAAGACCAAGGCTTTTTGTCCTTGGTTTTTTTATAGGAGAGAACAACATGATTAAAAAATTATCATTTGAAGATGTAGAAGAAGTCAAAAATCTTTTCTTAAGTGTATTTTCAAACCCACCATGGAATGATGTGTGGGTATCAGATGAATATCTTACGCTCTATTTGAAAGACTTAATGGATCAACAAAATTCCATGTCTTTAGGTTTTGTTGTTGATAAAAAACTCATTGGACTGTCGTTGGGTTACACATTTCATTGGTGGCAGGGAAAAGATTATTTTATCAAAGAGTTTTGTATTAAAACAGATGAACAAGGAAAAGGTCTAGGATCGATGTTTTTAAACGAAATTGAAAGTTATTTACTAGATCAAGGAGTAGAAGCTATGTATCTTATGACAGAAAAAGAGATACCCGCATTTAATTTCTATCACAAAAATGGATTTAAGCTTTTAAAAGATAGTGTGATGTTTGCTAAAAATATTGTAGATAATAAGTAGGTATATGATGAAAATTCACATTAATAGACTTAATCAAGAAACACTTAAAGATGCGGTCCACCTCAAAGTTATTTCCTGGCAAGAAGAGCTCAATGGAAAAGTCAAAGATGAACTTGATGAAAAATCAGTTTATCAGGAGATGTTACACTGGATGTTAACTGAAGAAGTGGATCATGATAAACGAATCTTACTTGGTGCGTTCGATCATGATAAGGTTATTGGTGCTATTTTTTTAAGTTATGCAGATAAAGTTTTTGGTGAATCAGCACTTGAATTGAATGGTTTATGGGTAGATCAACATTATCGTGGTATGTATTTATCACTTAGGTTAATGAAAGAAGGATTTACGTATTACCAAGAAGATCATGTGGATAAATTAATTGTTTATACCCATCGATTTGCTCCATCAAGATCTTTTTATTTAAACTTGGGTGGACAGATTATCAAATCGGAAACACAGTTAAATGGTCAGTTGATCATTGATATTTTCTCATTTGATCTTGAAGTACTCACACAAAAACTTGAAAATAAATTGAAAAGAATAAAAACTTTAAATCAAACAGTGCTAAAATAAAACTATAAGACATATGGGGGGGATTTAGATGTCATTTGAAGAGCTACAAAAAACAGATAGCTATAAAAAACTAGGTATAGATGTTGTTGCCTTTTTTGCAATAGATTTTTTTGGATTAATCTTTTTATTTGGTGGTATTTACGGGGACTCATTTCTGATTGTCTTTGGTATCATCACCATGGTTTTTAGTTCATGGGGATTATACTATTTTGCGAAACAAATGAATGACATCAAGAAATATGCGAAAACATTTAAAAAAGCTGAAGGCAAAGTCGTCAATTTTGAACAAAGTGGTTTGTTTACACATTTGGTTGCTGTGTTTGTTGATGATGAGAATGAAGAAAGACGTATGCTTTCAACAGACACATTACGTCGTTATGTCGTTGATGCGTATTTAGAAAAAAAGTTAGATATCTACTATTCTCCAAAGTTTAAAACAGTCTTGATTTATGATCCAAGTACAGAAGAAGTTTTAACTCAAAAAGAAGAAGAAAAAGAAGACGATCCATACGCTTTATAAGAAGAATAGAACACTAAAAGATAGATCAACCATAAACACATTTCCTTTATAAAGAACACTTTATGAAATAAATTGCTTCATGAAGCCATCCAAATTGAACAAAAGTGGTCAATATGGTTGTAATTAGATCTAATTTTTGATACAATGAAATCACTTTAAAGGAGGATATCAAATGAATAAGACAGAATTAATCGCAGTCATTGCTAACCGTGCACAGGTTACACAGAAAGTCGCTGAAGATGTATTAGAAGCTTTTACAAGTACTGTTTCTGAAACATTAGGAAGACGTGGAGAAAAAGTTGTTGTCACAGGGTTTGGTACGTTTGAAGTTAGAAATCGCGTTAAGAGAACAGGTAAGAATCCAAGAACTGGTGAACTCATTACAGTTCCTGAACAAAAATCACCCGCTTTCCGCGCAGGTAAGTTATTAAAAGAAGCAGTTAAATAAAAAACACTAAAAAAGCACTTGAAAAAGTGCTTTCTTACTTTTTATCTTAAAAACACAATGAATAAAGAGGTCACATATACATGATTATTCCATATCTTACATTTCATGGAAATTGCCAGGAAGCAATTACTTTTTATGAAGACGTATTTCGTACAAAATCAGCCATGATTCAATACTATGATGATTATCAACCTGACGATGTTAATCCATTACCAGATCATTTATCTGAATGGATACTTCATGCGGAAATGAAGATTAATGATCAGGTAGTTTGGCTAGCTGATGATACGAATGAGATAACGCAAGGTCACCAAGTTAAGTTATCACTTGTTGTGAAGACTAAGAAAGAAGCACTTGAGATATTTTCTGGTTTAAGTCATGAGGGTATCGTTACTTTACCACCTATTGAAACTTTCTACTCATCATGTCATGCTGCAGTGATTGATCGATTTGGTATTTCATGGCATATCGTTGCTGAAGAAAAGTAATTTGATAATGATTTCACTTTTTGGATAAGTTGAATTTATGTTATCATAATGAAAGTGAGGTCATGACAATGAAAAAGAAAACATACATCCTTTATGCGATTTTAGCTGCTGTGCTTTATGCTATAAGTACGCCTTTATCAAAACTACTTTTAAATGAATTATCCCCAACCATGATTGCAGGTCTTTTATATATGGGAGCAGGTCTTGGTATGTCTATCGTTGGTTATATCAGAATGAAGACAACCAATCATACCTATAAGAAGTTCACAAAAGATGAACTTCCACATATTTTAGGGATGATCGTTCTGGATATTATTGCACCGATCATGTTGATGATCGGTTTAAAAACGAGTTTGCCCGAAAATGTTGCATTACTCAATAACTTTGAGATTGTAGCAACCTCACTTCTTGCAGCATTCATCTTTAAAGAAGTGATTCCAAGAAGATTAAGATTAGCCATCATTTTTGTGACTTTAGCAAGTATCATCTTAACTGTTGATGATTTAAGTGCATTTACGTTTTCTTTAGGTTCACTTTTTGTTTTACTTGCAGCAATTTCTTGGGGGTTAGAAAATAATTTAACAAGAAAATTATCAGTCAATGATCCTTTGATGGTTGTTGTAATTAAGGGGATATTCTCGGGCTTAGGTTCATTAATGATTGCTTTTTTCTTAGGTGAATTTAGTTTAAATGTCACCTACATTTTAATGACACTTGCTTTAGGTTTTGTTGCGTATGGCTTGAGTATTTTCTTTTATGTCACTGCACAAAGGGAACTTGGTGCAGCTAAAACAGCAACCTTTTACGCGTTTGCACCCTTTGTTGGTGTATGCTTAAGTTTAATCATTTTCCAAGATATTCCACAACTCAATTTCTTTATTGCACTCATTTTAATGGGACTTGGTTCTTATTTTGCGTCTACGGAGAAAAGGATTAATGCTTAATATATGTCAAACTTATGAAACCTCAGAAATGGGGTTTTTTTGTTTTGAATGAGCACTTCAATACTGACTTGTGTTATGATGGTATTAACATAACGAAATGTGGGGGTAGCACATGAAAAAAACATTATGGGGTCCAATGTTGATTTATATGTTTATAGGTTTTTCCATTTTCCTTTTTTCATGGATCAATGATTTTGAAGATATCGAAATTCATCGCTATGAAGCAGATATCACAGTCAATGATAAAGGTGATATGCACGTTATTGAAACCTTTGAAATGACCTATAAAGGTGATTATAACGTTAGATTTAGAGATATTGCATATGGTAAATATCCCGAAGGATATCCTTTTACCGAAGGTGAAAGGAATGTCGCATCATTTAATGAAGATGTCGCATCCATTAAGGTATATCAAAATGATTTAGATATCACCGATCAAGTTGATTTAGGCTATTCCTTTTTAGGCGATTATGATGAACTTGGTGAACGTATCATGTGTCCAACGGGTCCTTTTTACTGCGAGTCTTTATTTGCTAACTTGATGCCTGTTGGCGGTCTTTATGGTGATATTCGATTTGTTTATGAATATGAAATCTTAGGTGCCATCACTTCCTATAGTGATATCTCTGAACTTAACTGGAGATTATTTGAATATATGGAAGCGGATATTGAGAAGGTTAATATCAATATCACATTACCTCATAATTTACATCCTATTTCAAGTTTTCAACTCTATACACATGGCGGCATTTTTAATCAAGGAAAAGTGATAGATAATCAGATTTTTCGTATTGAAGCAGAAAATGTCAAAAAAGACGAGTTTGCAGAATTTAGACTTCTCATGCCTAATGATCTCTTTCCAAATTTAGATGAAAGACATCAAGTGATTGCTGATGATTTAAATCTTTTATCTCTCCAAGCCTATGAAGAAGACTTAATCAGCCACTTTGAAATGGGTGAAAAGTTAATTCAAATTCCAAAATACGGCGCGTTTGTTGTTATCTTTTTAATGATGAGTGCAACCATTGGGATGTATATCTTTTATGATAAAGAACATGATATAGATTTTAAACCTTCATTTGATCTTGACCTACCTAGTGAGGATACACCTGCAGAAGTTGGTTATCTATACCGTATGCAGAAAGTCATAGATCAAGACATCACAGCAACCCTTCTTGATCTCATCAGGAAGAATGTGATTGGTCTCGATTTTTACGAAGAAGAGATCAACAGTCCTGACGCGAGCTTTACCTTAACATGGAAAAAAGATCATGATCAAGCTTTAAAGGCACATGAAAAACATCTTTTATTCTGGTTTTTTGATGTGATTGGTAAAGATGGTATGGTTAAAACAAAAGAAATTGAAGCATACGCAAAAAAGGATTATGAACATGCAAAAGCTTTTGAAGGCTATGCGAAATCGTTTATGCAAAAGGTTAAACAAGAAGTAAATAAGAGTAAGTATTTTGAGACTTATTCCCGTAAACAAAAGGGGACTATGAGACTACCTTTAATTATACCGATGGTTTATGGTTTAACATCTATCATTATTGGTGAAGTCTATCATTATAGTTATCTCATCTATCTTGGCTTATCGTTAGTTTTAATGTTAGGTTATCTCTTTTATGTTTCAAGCATTAAACGAAGATCAAGAACAGGTCAAGAAGTATTTAATAAATGGGATGCGTTTAAAGAGAATATGCTTGATATGGAAAAACTTAAAACATCATCCATACCAACAATCTTGGAATGGGAACACTATTTAGTCTACGCAACCACCTTTGACATCGCAGATAAAGTAATGGAGCAATTTAGCGTGATCATGCCAACGGGTGATAAAGAAGAATCAGTTACTCAATATCAAAGATCGTATATCTTAAGAAGTTATACCTATCACCGCATATCTCATGCCTTTTATGATGCGAGAAAAAGTGCGGGAACCGTTATTTCTAAACATCATTCCTCATCAGGAGGTCGTGGTGGATCTTCCTTTGGTGGTGGCGGTGGTGGAGGAAGAAGTCGCTAACAATGAAATGGCTGAGTCTTTTCGAGATATCGGAAAGACTTTTTTCTTCACTTATGTAATAAGTGAGTCTATTTCTTACAAAATACTTACCAACCACTTGAAGCCTTTAATAAGCCATTTATCCACAAAACTTGTGGAAAAAGTTTGACAGTTTGCATGTTAAAATGATAGTGTAAGGTGGTGTTATGAGATGAGTATCTTCATGAAAGCCGCAGAAAACGATCTCGAATTCGTAAAACTCAATATGACCTATATCGATATGGTCGATGATAAAAAAAGAAGTTTACTTCATTACGCAGTATTAGGAAGCGCAATGGATGTTTTAACGTATTTACTGGATATGGATATTAATATTAATCTAGCAGATGAACATGGTGAAACCGCACTTTTTGATTGTGCCAGAAAAGCAAAATTAGATATCTCGAAATTACTTATTTCTAAATTTGCATCCGTTAATGTCGAAAATCGCGTTGGAGAACTTCCGATTCATCTTGCAGCATTTAAAGGCGATTTGGATATGATTAAACTCTTGATTGAATCTGGCGCATTCTTAAACAAGAAGACACAAGAAGATAAACTTCCAGTGCACTACGCGATTGCTGGTGGTAGAGTCGATGTGATTCCTTATTTACTTAAAGAAGGTAAACAAAACTGGTTTTTAAGAGATGCATACGGAAATACACTGCTTCATCATGCAGCAAAAACATCGAATGTTCAGATTTTAGATATGCTTTTAAATCAAAACTTAGATCCAAATGCATTAAACTCACAGTTTGAATCACCGATTTTCAATGCTGTTCGTTTTGGTACGATTGAAACCATTCGCTTATTGCTTGCAAGTGATGCATATTTAGATATTCATAACAGACGTTTTGAAACACCTGTAGATACAGCGATGATTTTTGATAAACAAGATGTCTTAAAATATTTACAAGATTATATGATGTCACCTAAATATGAACGTTTAGTTCAAAAACAAGCTTTAGCGATTGCAGTCTTAAATAGAGATCATGTTTATTTAAGAAAATTAATCGAAAAAGATACACCAATGAAAAAAGATCGTCTGCAGAAGACCGCATTGGATTATGCAAAAGAATATAATTTAGGACTTTGTGTGAGTCTCTTAAGAGATGTAGAAGTCAGTGGTAATGGAGCACAGTAGCACTCATTCTTGAGTGCTTTTTTTTAGTCACAGATTAGATAAGATTTGATAGAATGAAGAAAAGGAAGTGAGTTTGATGAATCCATTTAAATATAAAGATGCCATGCTTCCCATCGCATCCCTCAACTCATTTATCTTAAATGGTCAAAAAGCAAATGACCTTTTTCGTCCTGATCTACTCCTCAGAGATTTAAAAATCTTATGTCATACCTATCAACTTGGTATCGATACGACTTTGATCAAACCTCTTTTAGATGAATTAATTCATCATGAAAACGAGGATGTCAGAAAAGATACGTTTGAGCTTGGATGGATGTATGGAAGAAGATTAGCAGATTTAATTTGTGCACTTAAAAATCCAACAGAAAGTCAAAAATTAGAAAACTTAAGATGGAAAGAAGAACATTGGGCATACTGGCATGACATCAAATATCTTTATCTTATGGGTGGTTTAGCATCCTCACCTTATCATGATATCTTTAAACAAGCTATTTTAGAGAAAGTGAAAGACCTAGATGTTCACGTGGAACAAGATTCTCAAGATAAGGCACTTTACGGGATGTTAATGCGTTACCCATCCGGTCATTATGTCGTCTTTGATTTTGGTCAGTCCTTTATTAAACGAACCTATGTTGTTCGTAAACTCGGTGAAAATATTATCACACGAAAATTAGAACCCATTCAAGCATCTCATTTGGAAGCACCGAAGGAAGATCGTTTTATGAAACATGCTGAAGATTTAAACCGGTTTATTCTTCAAACGATTATAGATACATTACATGAAGTCTCCGATACCCAAGCAGATGTCTTAATCAGCATCGCGAATTACGTCAATCAAGGAGAATTAAATCCAGGTAAAAGTAGTTATGGTGTTTTATCTGTTTTATCATCGAATTATGAAAATTATTTGAAAGAGCAATTATCAGAATTACTTAAAAGAAGAGTTCATGTGATGTTAGAACATGATGCAACCTCGATGTCACATCATGTGTTGCAACGACCAAAAACGGCTGTCATCACCTTAGGAACAGCCTTTGGGATTGCGTTTATCGATTAAAGTGATCTTGTGATAGATTCATGTCTGAACTTTTTTTAATTAAAAATTGACAAAATAACTAATATAAAATATAATATAAGTTGATAAGACAAAAAGGAATGTGATAAAATGTCTAGAGATAAATTATTAAAATTGATTAAAGACAATAACGGATACGTTCAAACTAAAGACCTAGAAAAATATGGCATCCACCGAGAATACTTATCTATTTTTGTGGAAGAAGAAAAACTTATTCGTGTATCTAATGGCATCTATCAATCACCGGATGTATGGAGTGATCCATACTTGTTTTTACAATCTAAAAGAAAAAATATGATATTTTCTCATGACACAGCATTGTATCTTCATGGTCTTACAGATCGAGATCCAATCAAACTTACCGCCACTGTTCCAACGGGATATAATACAACACAAATGAAGTCAATCTCTCTTGATCTGTATACCATCAAAAAAGAACTATTTCACCTCGGTGAGACACGTATGAAAAGTCCCTATGGCAATGATATAACTGTCTATGATAGAGAAAGAACACTATGTGATATGATTCGCTCAAGAAGTAAGCTTGATCAGCATATGATTGTTGAAGGTTTAAAGCAATATATTAGATTGGATGATAGAGATATCCATACATTAATGAGTTACGCAAAAGAGTTAAGAGTCGATAAGATTTTAAGAAACATGTTGGAACTGCTTTTATGATTGTTTTTAGATAAGTTAACTACGGTTTTTAAAAATAAAAAAGCACTTACTTTCGTAAAGTGCATGATTTAGTATTTAGGATTCAATTAATAAACCACTGAGTAATTGAACACCTTCGGTATAGAGTGCTAAACCAAGGATTAAAATCAAGATAGACATGATGAGAATACTGTAAAGATAGATTTTATCTTTTTGAATGCGATAGGTTCTGATTGAATCAATGAGTGATGGGATGGTCCCGATCAGAAAGAGAATGGATACGAGTCTTAAGATAAGATTCGTATTTTCTTCATTTAATAGAGCATCTAGACCAAGCATCATTAAGATCACAACGAAGAACATAATGACCGTTAAGACTAAGAACGCACCTAACTTCTTTAAGATAGGTATAACATAATCTTTAAGTGTATGATGTGATTGAAAGGATAAACCTTTGAAAACCTCTAAGAATGGTTCAAATAAATCGGATAAATGAAACATGAAATTCCCCCTCGTTCATTTTCTATTTTAAAGCATCTTTCGCATAAGCTTTTGGGTTTCTATTCACATCATAGATGCCCCAATGTTTTTCTGGTTCATCTAATTGATCGGATCCCTTCCAGGGTTCATCGAAGGCTTCAAAAATAAACATGGTCACATTATTTTTCTTTGCCCAAGGCATGATTTGATCTAAATACATTTTTTGATAAGCTTCATTGGTTTCTTCTTTAAGCATAGGACCATTTGACATGGTTGCCCAGCCAAATTCAGTGAAGACAACAGGTTTTCCTGGAAATGTTTTAACGGTATCTTCATAATCTTTAATGGTCATAGATACTGCATCTTTTAACGGTGTTTTTAACCATACGGGATAGGAATGAATTGAGATAAAATCAACTGCTTCAGCAATCACATGGCCATGACTGATCCAATTATACGCACCCTCACAAAAAGTTACAGGTTGTTCAATTTTTCCTTTTAAGTAAGTCGCATAGCTTGCGATCGTTTCTGGTTTCATTAAGTTATGATGCCAAGAAGAAGTGTTTTCATTACCAACGCTTGCTGCTAAGACGATATCGCCATAGGTGTTGCATAGTTGAGCAAGTTCATCTAATTGTTTAAAATTAAATGTCTTATTATAAAGAATTTCTTCATCAGAGTGAAGTCCTCCCCAAGGACAGTTTGGATTACTGATCTCTCCTCTTGGTTCAACACCGAGCATGACTTTTAAATCAATCTGATGTGTTTTAATAACATGTAGTACAGTTTTCGCATGATCATAGGGATCATACATACGAATGTATTTAAAGTTTTTTGATAACAACATTAAGTCTTCTAAAACTTCAGCTTCGCTTGGAAAATTGTGTTCTCTTGGGCTTTGGTTTTCTCTATAGCCAGAATAACAAATGGCTGGTGCGGTTTTAAACATAGTTTTCTCCTGTTATAAAAGTATTAAGATTAATAAAATAGAAACGCCATTATTAATAATATGAACAATGGTTGGGATAACGATATTTCGATCTGATTTTAAATAAATAAAACCAAACACAAATCCCATCACGAAATAGGCAACACCATTCACTAAGGCTTCAGCTAAACTTGCTTCACCAACAACATGAATTAATCCAAAGACGACGGTTGACACAAGTAGTGCAACGGTATTGTTTTTAATTAAACCAAATAATGCTTTTCTAAAGACTAATTCTTCAATGATGGGTCCTATGAATACAGCTGAGATAATCATCAGGATTCCGGTCGAAGAAGTGACTGCAGAAATAATCGCTCTTTGGTTTACAGATTCTGCCACATTTAAGTTATAAGACGATGCGATATAGGTTGAAAGTGCATTGGAGATTAAGTTACCTGCCCACACATAAGCATAACCTAAGATGATAGGAATGATTAATTCTTTACCTTTTGATTTTGCTTCATTGTAATCAAAAACAATATCGCGTTTCATGAAATAGATAATTCCTGGAATCATGATTAAATAAATTAAGAAATTGAGTATAGAAGAAGCATCTGGAGTAAGCATCGTTTGAGGTCCTCGAATAACAGGGTCATCAACTCTAAAGATGGATGCTTCAGGTAAAAGATCACCACGATATAAAACAATGGTACTACCATCATCCCATGTGCGTGTCACTTTGGTTGCCTGTTCAAATAACGCTACATTAAATACTTCAAAGCCGAATTCATCTGTTACATAAAAGGTTTCTCGGTAAACATCATTATACGCATTCACAATGATGATAAAGCCTTCATAGTTTCCAACGTTTGCAACTTCAGTGTTGTATTCAGATGTTGAAACGGTTTGCCATAACGATTCAGGTATGGTTGCTAAACCATAGTAGTCTTGTGCAATCGATTCAATGAGCAATTCTTCCTCACTGTATGTTTTTGTGAAATTAGGAAGACTCGCAAACACAATCACGATGATGGATGCAATGATATACATCACGATGGCGTAATATAAAAGGGTATATGTATATCCCCGTTTATTTGTGGGTGGTTCCTTTTTTTCAGGTTCCTTTTTACTTTTGAATATTTCTTCAAAAGTTATGATTTGTTTTTCTTCATTCATGTATGATCACCTTCTTCCATTATAATGGATTTTGGCTTAATTGGTGATTTGAAGTTAAATTATGTGATAATATAGAAGAGAAAGAAAAGTTAAAAAACGGGGTGAGATTATGAAAAAAATGATTATTGCAAGCCAAAATGCCCATAAGATTAGAGAACTGAGAGCCCTTTTTTCACATAAAGATGTCCAATTGATTAGTTTAAAAGATTTAAATGATCAAGATGATGTTGTTGAAGATGGTGCGTCTTATTTTGAAAATGCCTACAAAAAAGCGATGTATTTCGCAAAAAAATATCAATTACCTGCATTATCCGATGATTCAGGATTAAACGTTTATGCCCTTGATTTAAGACCTGGTATTTACTCAGCTAGATATTCAGGAAAAGGTGATCATCAAAATAACTTAAAAGTTTTAAAAGAGATGGAAGGCGTAGAAGATAGACGTGCCTATTTTATCTCAAGCATCGTCATTGCTTATCCCAATGGTGATTTTAAAGCCTATGAAGGTAAGTTTGATGGGTTTATTGGTCAAGAAATCAAAGGTCAACACGGATTTGGTTACGATGCCATTTTCTATTTACCCGAATATCAAATGACATCTGCAGAAATCGAACCCGAACTTAAAAATCGCATTTCACATCGAGCTCAAGCGATGAATCTTTTAGTGGAGGATTTAGATGACATTCTTAATCACGAGTGATGTTCATTCTAAACTTGAACGTTTAGAAAAAGTGATCCAAAAACATCAAGATATCAAAGATCATGTGAATGCTGGAGATATGGTCTTAAGCCCACATCTCTATGAAAAATATCACATCATCACCGTTAAAGGAAATAATGATTATGGTGTTGATTTGCCTTATATCAGAATCCTTGATTTAGGTGGTTTAAAAATCATGTTAACGCATGGACATTTAGAGTATGTCAAGTTTGGATTAGATCGACTAAAATTAAAAGCTAAGCTACATGAGGTTAACATCGTCATCTTTGGACACACCCATGAAAGGTATCTCATGGTTGAAGAAAACATCATGTTTATCAATCCAGGTGCTTTAGGCGATTCAGGAAGATCTTATGCAGTTTATAACGATGGTCAAGTGACCTTTTATCAGGAGAATATATGACAGAAACAGAAAAGTTAATTCAAGAACGCGCAGCACACGCCTTTGGTGTGAACGAAAACGATGTCGTGATTATGAACCGCCTCATGGGTGGCATGAGTCATTTAACCTATCACATTCAGATCAAAGGTGTTGATTACACTTTTAGAGTGATCGGTAAAGATGGTAATCTTTTTGTCGATCGGACGATTGAGAAAAAGAACTTAGAGATCATTAAACCTTTAAACTTAAATAATGAAACGGTCTATTTTGATGTAAAAACCGGTGAAAAAGCAGCGAAATACGTTGAAGGCACCGTTTTAACGCAACTTGATTTTAAAGAACATTTAACTGAGATTGCTGATGCGTTAAAAAAACTTCATCACTCAACACTAAAACCAGCTTCAGATTATGAACTTGAAAAAAGATTAGCACTTTATGAAACGTTCACAGAAATCAGATCTGAACTCTACCTTGATTTAAAATCAAAATGGTTAAAAATCTATCATGAAGAAAGAGCAAATAAACCCAAAGTCTTTTGTCACGGGGATGCACAAAGATCGAACATGGTCATTGGAAAAAGACTTTATCTTTTAGACTGGGAATATGCAGGATGGAATGAATTCTATTATGATATCGCATCTTTCGGTAACGTCGATTTTAATGATTCTCTCTTACTCCTAGATACCTATTTAGGTCGTAAAGCAACCAAAGAAGAACAAGATGCTGTGAGATTTTACCGGATGTATCAAGCACTCCAGTGGCACCAGGTTGCTACCCGTAAAGAAATGATTGGACTCTCTGAAGTGCTTCATTTTGATTTCAAAATGCTTGCAGAAAAATATCTTAATTTAGCTAACACACTCTACCATCAGATAAAGGATTGATCCTATGCGTCTTGCTGACGTCTTAAAGCTTCCTAAACAACCTCATAGTCTTTCGATTATTAAAGACTTCCTTGAACAACCGCTCTCGCATACAGATTACCAGGCGGCTTTTAGTTATTACTTTGATATTTGTCTATCTTTAGAAGCCTATGATCAAGTGTTTCAAGAAGGAACCAAAGTCTTAAAAGAGATTGAACTTCAAGTTGAAACACCTTACTATGAAAAGATCTTAAAAGCGATGATTGATGCATCTTTTCACTTATCTAAACTAGATGAGATGAAAACATACATCCAACTCAGAAAAGAAAAACTACCCATTTTAAAACAATACTTAGGACTGCTCGATGACATCATGTATAAGAAAGCTTTGCAGCTTCCTTATTTAGATGATGTTTTACGTATCTTAAAAGATGTGATTCCAACCGACACTAAAATATTTTGTCATCAGGAATTGTTTTATATCTATAAGCATGATGCACAACATGAGATGGCTTTAAATCAGATCTATGAACTTTATAACTACGATTTAAAACATCAGTACATCTACGATGAACTTGATCTATTATTAAAATTAAATCGCTTTGATGAAGTAATTCAAAAAGCTTTAAAAGAATTAAGAGATCACCCCAAAGAAATCAAATGTTTAAGACCACTCATTACAGCCTATCTTCAAAAAGAAGACTACCATAAAGCATCAACACTTCAAGCAGAATATGATGATCAAATCGAAGATGCAGATGATGAAACGAAAAAATCACTTTATGAACTTTTTGTCATCCTCTATCAAAAGATGGATCATAAACCATCCGTTGATTTCTATTCCAAAAAGTTAAAAACGATCCAAAAAACACTAGAAAAGAAAGCACCTCAAAAAGTAGATATTGAAAAACCAAAAGAAGAAAAAATTGTTTTCGTCGAAAAAGTACCTGAAAAGACATTAAGTCATCCAAAGATGTTAGAAGACTTAGAAAGAGCACAAGATTTAATCGTCTTCGCACACTTAATCGATGATAAACTTCCCTTAAGAGAGTATTTAAGACAATTTTTTATTCAAGTAGAGACCTATTTAAAAGTCAAAGACTATATTATCTATCTTGAAGGTGAATCACCGAATCTCTTTCACTACAAACAAGAAAGACTTTATGATAAAACGATATTACCGCAGTTTCTTGATGAAAGCATTGTTGATTTTGTTCTTAAATCTTTAGAAGAAGTGGTTGAAGAGACCAACGGTTTAAAACTTACCAAAAATATCATCACGCAAAAAGATTATGAAGAAGAGATCAAGTTTGTTTACGCATTTCCATTAGGCGATATTGGCGTCTTCTTAATCCATATCGAAGAAGAGATTAAAGACCCAGGCATTCATTATGATTTTTTAAAACTGATTTCATCCATTCTTTTTGGACATCTTTTAGATGAAAAGAAGTTATCCAAAATGAAAGAAGAAAATAGATTTTATCAATCTGCGTTAAACGCCCCCATTCTATCATATAGGGAGCTATCAGAACATCAATCTACCTATAATGAGTCCGCTCAAAAACTGTTTAGAATCGACTCACATCACCACCTAGAACTGTTTTTAAGAGATCTTTCGTATGAACATGTCTCTTTATATAAAGAAACGATTCAAAGGCTTTTAAACAAGTCTGGTGAAACCAAAGAACTACGTTACAGATACCAAGAAAAGCACATCTTAGAAAAACTTTATGGATTAAAGATAGGAGATGAGCATATCGTGATGAGTCTATTTTTTGATGAAACTGCAGGGGTTAGTGAGGTAAAACAATTGCTTGATCAAGCAACATCAGATCCAGAAACAGATCTTGGGAATCGCTATTTATTTAGCCAAGAATCTGAAAAGTATTTAAAGGATAAAGCATCCTTTTTACTGATTGAATTAGATGAACAGCTCAAGCATATCTACGGTCACGAACAGATGAAAAAGTATTTTAAAGAGTTTGCACAACACACCAAAAAATTCTTTAGTGAAGGTGAGACTTACCGTTATGACTTTAATCAACTCTTAGTGGTCTTACCTGTTAATGACATCAGAAGTGTCACCAAGAGTGTTAAAGATTATTTAAGATATTTAGAAGTTTATGAATCTAAAGTCTTAACGTATGAACGGTTTAACGTCAATATCGGTATTTTAAGATATCCGGTTGTCACAATCGAAAAAAGCATGGAGAAAATCTTACGTTTTCTTGATATCGCGCTCGAAAGAGCGAAGCGCGATAAAGAAGACAAATATGTTTTCTTTGTTTACCGTGATTATGAAGATGAACTGTTTGAACAACAAGTGATCGATCATTTAAATATCGCGATTGAAGAAAGAAGTTTAGGTTTAGTCTTTAATCAACTGACAGACATTAAAAAAAATAGAGTATGGCAATATGAAAGTGAACTCGCACTTTTAAATTTATCCATTGATAACAAATATTTAATGGCGATTGCTAAAAAAAGACATCGTTTAGCAGATTTAGAAAGATTTCATATGAAGAAAGTGTGTGAGTTTTTAGTTGAACTTGAAAAGAAAACGGAAAGACTCATTAAGATCACGATTCCTGTATCTAAAGAAACCTTTTTAGATCCTACGTTCAACCCCTTCTTACTGGGAACTTTAAAAGAATATGGCATTCCCTATGAATTTATTCGCATTAAATTTGATATGGAATTAAGAGCTAGTCATTATGCCAATCAAATTCAAGAACTGATTGACTTAGGTATTGCCCTAGATACCACCTCACTAGAGATGGCCTTAAGTTATCCCTTTCATGCACTTCATCTCGATATGAAAAAAGAATCGATTAAATGGAATAGCTACGTTTCTAAAGTCAAAGAAATGCTTGAGTCATTTCAAATGGCTTTAGTCATCAGAAATGTTAAAACAAAAGATCAAAAAGATGCACTTGAAAGATTAGGTGTATCCTTTGTTGAAGGTTCGTTATATAAACAACTGCCTGCACCGATCTTAATCCAAAAAATTAAGGAGTCCTTATGAGTTTATTGGAACTAAGAAGTTATGTCACTGATATCAAAAAAGATGATAAGAATTCGCACGGATACCGTGCGGCATCTTCTTTTTCGATGTTAGAACACATTGATCTGATGATGAACCGTTATCTAAAAGAAGAACAAACGGAAAAAGGTGCGATTCTACTCGATGTATTTGGTATGCTTCAAGGTTTATTTGTTGGTATTGACGCTTTATATGATTTAGCGATTGGGTTAACCCAATATAAATATCATATTAACGTCAATGCGAACCCCACACTTCATGAACTTAAATACATCAGAAACGATATTGTGGGTCATCCCACACATCGCACCTATCCCAATGGGGGTATGGGGTTTTCCATATTATCAACAGAACATTTATCAAAAGAAAAGTTTAGTTATCATACGTATGTCTTTGAGAAGAATCATCTCGAAGTCAAAACAAAAGATGTTTATCTTAAACCGTTACTTGATGCTTATCAAAACGAAAAGAAACACATATTAGATGAAATCTTAATCTTTTTAAAACACGAAACAACGAAAACCGATATTCCAGAAGCATTATATACACTGTTTGAAACCTTGAATCTAGAAACATTAACCGACATTAAAACAATGTTTATGAAAGAATATCAAGTTCCAACCGATTCACCACATCGTTTCATTTGGCGGCTTGGATTACTGGAAGAAGTCATTACATGGGTTGAAACAGATGTTGAACTGAATGATTTTGTTTCACACATCGGTAAAACACAAGTTTCAAAACTTTATGAGATCGCACTCGATCTAGAAAATAGAAAGGGTAAAGACTTATACGCACCCATTCCAAACATCTTAAAAGGATTTTATAAGTTTATTCGTGCACATGAGTCTTATGCACTTCATTTACTAAAAAATCTACATGATAAAGAGCATCCCTTGCATGATGCTGATTTAATCGCTTTAATGAGTTTAAATCCGAATAAAGAAGCATCCAAACTTTTAAGATTTCTTAAAGATCAAAAAGATGAACATAAAGTCTTTATGATTGGTTCGATTTTACGTGGTTATCGACCAAAAAGTAAGTGAAACTATTTAAGATTATGATATAATAAATCGAGAGGTGATTTTGATGGCTTGGAGTAATGAAACCTATTTAATTGGTGAAAAAGTCAAGGTTGAAGGGGAAAAAGGATTTGGCGTGGTTTCACGCATTGATGTTCCTAGAGGTCTTGTTTATGTAATCTTTAAACGCATGAGAGAGGAAGCATATCCTTATCCCGAAGCGCTTGAATCAGGTAAATTGAAAGCAGAAGTAGCCAGACAAAAGTAAACACACGCGTGTGTTTCTTTTTTTCATATGAAAACATTCATACACTTTTGGCAAAAATTCTTTTTAATGGTTTGGGAAATCATAAAATCCATGAAATCACTTCGGGGACTGATTGCACTTTTTGTGAGCTATTTGATCTTCCATGGTTGGGCAGTCATCTTTTTGGTTGTTGGAACATTAGTTGGTAACGCATTTATGATTGGTATTGGAACTGCGGTTATTTTATTTTGGTTTGGTCCAGGTACACCCGTGATTCCACTCATTATCATTACAGCACTCTTTATCAGAAGATATGTGCTTTTTGAGAAGACAGAAAAATTAGATTTAAAAGCTAAATGGAAAGAACTCAATCAAAAATTTAAAGATTGACATCACTTTGACACATGTTTTGGTTAAACTGAGTGTATAAGCGTATTAAAGGGTGGGGATATGATGCATAAAATGGTATTTATTCTTGAAATGACATTGATTTTACTGGGTGGTCTATTTCAAACATGTATCCGTTATGTAAGAACAGTTGATGTTGATATCAATCAAGTTTTACTTGATGAACATCAACTGATCTTCGAAGAACTTTATTTTGGTGCTGGCGTAAGACCTGAAGATCTTATCTTTTTAGATCTAGAGGGCTTTGATGAAACAGACATCAACAAGATGATCGAAGCAGATAGATATGTTGGTTCAATGCCTTATACAGCAAGTATACTTTATGTCAAAACAGATCAAGGTGATAAAATCATTTTAACCGCAGTTAAAGTGGATAAAAAAGCTGATCCTGATGATTACTTTTATGTCTTTGATTATCATTTGTCCTATACGTATGATGAGATGTTAGAACTGTTTGTTCAAGAAGGTTTATTGGACGTAGAAAATACCTTTGAAGAAAGTGATCCAGTGACCTTTGTTGGTTTTACTGAACATGGCTACTTCGAACCACTCATAGATACCTATGAAGAAGACTTTAAGAACGCCTTTCATTACTATATCTTTCAAGATCAAGGAGATCTCTTAGTGATTGTTGATGAAGATCAAATCTATGTCGTTTTCTTTGGTGGAGAACCACAAGTGTTATATCCTTATGACATTAGTTTTGAGGATATGTTTATCGTTTAAAGAAATGGGAGAAGAATATGCAAAACGTCTTAAAACAATTGGGTGATATCATCGGTAAAACCTTTGATTTTAAAGGCATAACAAAGCTAAAAGAATGTGCGATAGCACTTTCTTTTCAGCTTGTGATCTCAAGCGTTGTCACACTTCTTTTTTTAGGAACAAGATTAACTGACTTAGGGATGGTTGTAGAGATCTTAATCTATGTTTTATATGGTTATTTAGGTTTAACGTTAGTTTCATTTTTAAGTGTTTTAGCAAGAAGATTCAGAGATGCAGGCATTCATCCAGTTTATATTTTTCTGATTCCATTTTCATATGTCTTATTCTTTATCGTTTCATTAACTTTTAACTTTAAAGATGGTGAACCACTCATGATGATGTTGCCACTGTTCTTATTCTTTTTACCCCATCTTTATGTTCTTTTTATGGTGTTATTACCATCGAAACAAATTCAAATGAAGGTAGGCGATTTGGATGATGAACAATGATCATGAAGTAATTCAATGGATTAAAAATGAGATTAAAACTTATCCTAAAGGAAAACTGACGACACCTAAGGTGAGAGAGATCTCCAGATTAGCATTTCAAAGACTTAAGAATCAAGAGATTCATCATGTCTTAGAGATTGCTGAAACGCTATTAAAAGAAAAGAGTTGGGCAGAAAGTATTATTGCCTATGATTTTTGTTATCGGGTCAAAAAACAATACACCAAAGAAACGTTTGATGCGTTTGAACATATTCTTTTTACCTATGTTCATGATTGGTGGGATTGTGATGATTTTTGTACACATGCCTTTGGTGAACTTTTGTGTCAGTTTGATCTCTTTGATGAAAGAATCATCAAATGGGTCTATCATGAAAAGTTTGCAGTGAGAAGAGCTGCAGCTGTTATCCAAATCTTACCGATTAAACGAAATCTTCACCATAAGATGAATCCATTCATTGTTTCAGACTTACTGATGAATGATACACATGATTTAGTCTTAAAAGGGTATGGCTGGATGTTAAAAGTTTTATCACAAAAAGAACCAATGAAAGTTTATCACTATTTAAAACAACATGAAGAAGAAATGCCTAGAGTTAGCTTTAGATACGCACTTGAAAAGATGGATGAAAGACTTAAGAAAGAATTGATGGAAAAATCTTAATCATTGATAGAATTGTCTTTAAAATAAGCCCTTCTGTGGTACAATTAACATAAGAAATTGTACCGAAAGAGGGCTTTTTATGTTATTTGACAGTTATCAAATCAAGAATTTCACATTTAAAAATAGAGTGGTTATGCCACCCATGTGTATGTATAGTGCAGACACTCTAGGTTTTGTTAATGATTTTCATCTTGTTCACTATGGAACAAGAGCGATTGGTGGCGTTGGATGTATTATCCAAGAAGCGACTGGTATTACACCTGATGGAAGAATTTCCATTCATGATTTAGGTATTTGGAGTGATGATCATATTCCAGGCTTGAAAAGAATCGTAGAGATCATTAAATCATATGGTGTTGTTGCTGGCATTCAAATTAACCATGCAGGTAGAAAATCAAAAACAGATCATCCGATGGGACCATCTGCCATTTCTTATGGTGGTGATTATCAGACACCAAAAGAAATGACAACACAAGATATTAAAGATGTCATTCTTGCATTTGGACAAGCAGCAAGACGTGCGAATGAAGCAGGTTATGATTTACTTGAAATCCATGGTGCACATGGCTATTTACTGTTTGAATTTTTATCACCGATTTCAAATCAAAGAACAGATAAATACCAAGATGGTAAAGTGTTCTTAAAAGAAGTGGTTAAAGAGATTAATAAATACTGGCCAAAAGATAAGATTTTAGCATTAAGAGTTTCTGCATTTGAGTATGTTAAAGAAGGGGTTACACCTGAATCAATCTCAGATGCGATTAATTCAGTAAAACATTTAGGTTTAGATTTAATTGATGTAAGCTCCGGTGGTAATGTTTTAGTCAAGATTCCAGCATTCCCAGGTTATCAATTAGATTTAGCTAAAAGAGTTAAAGAATTAACAGGTCTACCTGTGATTGGTGGCGGGTTAGTCAATGATTTAACGTTAGCAGAAAATGCTGTTTCATCAAAAAGAGCAGATTTCATCTATTTTGGTAGAGAACTTCTTAGAAACCCTTATTTAGTCATTAATGGTGCTAAAGATTTAGGTGTTGAAATCAATTATCCAGAAGCATATATTAGAGGTAAAAAGTAGTTAAGAAAGAAGGGTTGAGATGCGTTTAGTCATAGCAAAAGTCGTGATCTTTATCTTTATTTTAACGATCGCTTTAGTTGATTACCGCATGTTAACATTTAAAGATGGCAAAGTAATGGTGGCGAATTGGCACCAACTTTCGTCTTGGTCTGAAGTAGAAGATGCAGTTCTAGATATAGATAAAGCTGAAGTGTATCCATCACGAGTTGTTAGAAGAAGTAACAGTAGTGATGAACACTATTTAGTCATTTATATGAATGAAAGTTTTTATAACATTAAAGCAACCGATTTAGAGATGGCAAGAATTTCTAACTTAATGGCAAGAGAACAAGTAGAGATTATTGAAGTAAAACCAGTGGATGTATGGTTTTATGGAATGTTGGTTGTATTACTTGTTGTGTTTCCAGTGATGAGAAAAGAGAAGTTTGATTTAAATTCATAACACGGCGTATTGGTTGGGGGATTAAGATGCAAAATCAGTTTTTTGTCAATCATGAAGGTCCACATTTCATCGATTTTATCAAAGAGCATTTAGGAACTTGTAAAGAGTTCATTTTTTCCGTTAGTTTTATTAAACATTCTGGGTTATCATTAATCAAAAAAGAGATCATTCAAGCACTTGATAGTGGAGCAATTGGCAAAGTGATCACTTCAACATATCAAAACTTTACGGATACTGTTTCACTCAAGGAATTTCTTGATTTAATGAATAAATATCCTAACTTTGAATGTCATCTAGAGAAAAATAATTTATCAGATGGTGGCATGCATACGAAAGGCTATCTCTTTAATCATGGATTCAAATTTACGCTCCTTGTAGGTTCAACAAATTTAACTCGTTATGCTTTACTTCATAATATTGAATGGAATTTAGTTCATACATCCATTTCAAAAACTGGTGTCTATCAAGATGCTGAAAATCAGTTTTATAAGATGTGGAATAATACAGATTTACTTACACAAAAAGATATTGATAAATACGCGGTTCAACTCGAGTATGCCATTGAAAAATGGGATATGGATTATTTCCAGGAAACTGTATCCACTATAAAGCCTAATTATTTACAAAGAAAGGCGTTAAAAGAACTTAGACGGTATCGCGACCAAGGTGTTCATAAAGCATTGATCATTGCAGCCACAGGTTCAGGGAAAACGTATTTAGCTGCCTTTGATGCAAGAAACTATGGCGCATCTCGTCTGCTTTTTGTTGTTCATAGAGAATCGATATTACATGATGCTATGAGAACTTTTCAAAATGTTTTTGGACACAGTAGAACATATGGCTTCTATACAGGAACTGAAAAGGATTTATCATCTGATTTTGTATTTGCTACTAACTTAACATTAGCTAACAACCTCGATGTGTTTGATGATGATTTTTTTCAATACATCGTACTCGATGAAGTTCATCATGCTGCAGCATCAACATATCAAAAAATCATCAACAATTTTAAACCAGAGTTTTTACTGGGTTTAACTGCAACTCCTGATCGTATGGATAATCAAGATATCTATGGTCTTTTTGATAAGAATGTTCCATTTGATTTACCTCTGAGAGATGCGATCATTAATGACTTAGTCGTTCCCTTTCATTACTATGGTATACGAAATCAACTGATCAGCTATGATGAAAAGGAAGCTAAAACATTTATTAGACAAATTGGTAGTTCTGAAAATGGCGAATTTATAAATGAAGAAATCAAAAAATATAAACCACTAGATAGTAAACTCAAAGCAATCGGTTTTTGTAGCACAACCGAACATGCAAGATTAATGTCAGAAGTCATGAATCAATTGGGATATCATTCTATCCATCTTCAGGCTTATAACAATACAGGTGAACGTTTAAGTGCATTTAAAGATTTACAAGATGAAAATCATCCTCTTGAAATCATTTTTGCTGTTGATATTTTAAATGAGGGTGTCGATATACCAGGCATTAATATGGTTCTTTTTATCAGACCTACAGATTCACCTGTTGTTTTCTTGCAACAACTTGGTAGAGGATTAAGAAAATATCCTGGAAAGGATTATTTAACCGTTCTTGATTTTATTGGTAACTCGTATAAACGTAGTATTCAAATCATTAGAGCACTAGGTACTCTATCCAAGAGTACAGTTTTAGAGAAAAAATTACTGATTAATTTACTCAGGGATAATTTCAAAGAGATTGATATTCCTG
>MIDA01000085.1 GCA_001830045.1 Tenericutes bacterium RIFOXYA12_FULL_35_10
CAACCTTGATTAATCAGCTATCCAAATCTGCAGGAACGAAGACTGCAAATACCCCGGGTGTGACTAAAAGTCAACAATGGATTAAACTAGGCAATGATTTTGAACTCTTAGATACGCCAGGTGTTTTATGGCCAAAATTTGATGATCCCAAAGTGGGGTATCATCTCGCCATCACTGGCGCGATTAAAGATAAAATCTTACCGGAAGAAAGTGTAGTTCAATATACGCTAGGATATCTTCAACAGTATTATCCAGATCGTTTAAAACAAAGATATAATATCGAAAGTGATATGGATATTGAAATGATGTTAGAAACGATTGGTAAACAAAGAGGGTGTCTTTTAAAAGGCGGAGAACTCGATATCGCAAGAATTAATCAAATCGTTTTAACCGATCTTCGTAATAAACAGTTAGGAGGACTTTCATTTGACAGACCTCAAGATGTATCAATTTGAAAAAGCACTCTATGAAAAAGGTATCACATTAATCGCTGGTGTTGATGAAGCAGGACGTGGACCACTCGCTGGACCTGTGGTTGCTGCTGCAGTGATTTTAAAGAAGGATGCGACATTTGAATACGTTAATGATTCAAAACAGTTATCTGAAAAAGAAAGAGATCTCGCTTTAAAAGAGATTAAAGAAAAAGCACTCGCGATTGGTATTGGTATTTCATCGGTTGAAGAAATTGATTTAATTAATATCTATAGAGCAAGCAGAGAAGCAATGTTATCTGCAATCAAACAACTCAAGATTAAACCTGAGTATATTTTAACGGATGCGATGCCGATGGAAATTGATATTCCCATGGAACCCATTATTAAAGGTGATGCAAAATCAGTTTCGATTGCAGCTGCATCGATTGTTGCTAAAACAACACGTGATGCCTACATGGTTGAAATGGATAAGCTCTTCCCACAGTACGGGTTTGCTAAACATAAAGGTTATCCCACAAAAGAGCATTTAGAAGCTTTAAAAACCTATGGGGTAACACCGATTCACAGAAAAACATATCAACCGGTAAAAGAATTATTAACAAAAGATTTATTTACATATAATGACTAGGGTGAACTCACCCTTTTTTTATTTTTATGGTAAATCATGTGACAAAAAGAAAGTAAAACGGTCTCATATTTCATACGATAAATTGAGTGAAAAAAGATATATATTACCAATATATATAGAAAGACCTCTTAAACTTTTATCTTGACATTAAAAATGTTTACACTATAATTGATATGGAAATGGAAGTGTTGCAGTGAGCAAAAAACTTATTATTGTGGAATCACCATCAAAATCAAAAACGATTGCAAGCTACGTTGGACAAGACGTGCTTGTTTTATCTTCAAAAGGTCACGTGAGGGATCTAGCCACATCGGGTGTCGATGGATTAGGCTTAGATATTCATGATCACTTTAAACCCAAGTATGTTTTAATCAAAGGAAAACAAGCTTTAGTGAAAGAATTAGTCACGAAAGCAAAAGGTAGAGAAGTCTTAATCGCAACCGACCCTGATAGAGAAGGGGAAGCGATTGGTTGGCATTTAGCAGAATTATTAGGTTTAGATCCAAGTGAACCTAACCGTATCGTGTTTCGTGAAATTACAAAACAAGCTGTCTTAGAAGCCTTAAATCATCCAAGACCGATTGATCAACATTTAGTTTATTCTCAAGAAGCAAGACGTATTTTAGATCGTATTATTGGATTTAAATTATCTAAATTATTACAATCTAAAATTAAATCAAAATCAGCAGGACGTGTTCAATCGGTTGCTTTAAAATTGATTGTGGATTTAGAAAAAGAGATTGAAGCCTTTATTCCAGAAACGTATTATGAAATTGAAGCGCATTTCTCACATTTGACGGCAGATTATATCATCCCTGAGAAGAAAAGACTGTCTAAAGAAGAAGCAGATATGATTGTGAGTGAATCAACAAATCCTTTTGCAGTCTCAGATATTCAAGTCAGAGAATCAAAAAGACAACCCAAAGCACCCTTTATTACATCAACCTTACAACAAGATGCATCCTCTAATTTAGGATTAAGTGCAACACGTGCCATGATGATTGCACAAGCTTTATATGAAGGTAAAGAAATCAATGGTGAACTCGTTGGTCTAATCACTTACATGAGAACAGACTCAAACCGTTTAGCAGATCCCTTTATTCAAGAAGCAAAACATCATATTGAAACATACTATGGAAGCAAATATTTAGGAAAATATCATGTGTCAACGAAAGCGAATGCCCAAGATGCACATGAAGCGATCCGTCCAACATCTCTAGATCGTACACCTGAAAGTTTAGAACCTTATTTATCAAAAGAAGAGTTAAAACTTTATAAACGTATTTATCAAAGAACAGTGGCTTCTCTCATGGCACCAGCACTCTTTGATATTACGAAAGTGACATTAACATCTCATGGACACGCATACCTTGTTGAAGGCAGTGTAGAAAAGTTTGATGGTCATTTAAAAGTGTATAATGATTCAAAATCAAAAGATAAAATCCTACCTCAAATGGAAGTTGGTCAAACCTTAAATGCCAAAGACGTTCTATCCATAGAGAAAGTAACGACGCCACCTACTAGATATTCAGAAGCAACACTCATTAAAGAGCTTGAAGCTCAAGGTATTGGTAGACCTTCAACTTACGCACAAATTATTCAAACGTTGAGACATCGTGATTATGTTGAAGTCGAAGAAAAGCGATTTAAACCGACCAAACAAGGAAGATTAACCTCAGAACAACTTGATCTTTTCTTTGATAAGATCATCAATGTTGAATATACATCACGTATGGAAACTGTCTTAGATGAAATTGCAGATGGAAAACAAAAAGGTTCTCATTTAATTTCAAGATTTTATAACTCTTTCATTCCCATGGTTGAAGTTGCAGAAAAAGACATGAAGAAAATTGGACCAAGAGAAACCGGTGAAATGTGTCCTGTTTGTGGCAAACCACTTGTTATTCGTAAATCAAGATATGGTGAATTTACGGCTTGTAGTGGATTTCCATCCTGTAAATATGTGAAAAAAGACTAAGATATTAAAATTCTTTACAAATCTTAATGATAATGATATGATAATCTTGCATCCAAAAAAGGATGCTATTTATCCCCTATTAACGTGTGCTTTGCACACAACAAATCCCCTTAAAAGATCCCCCTTCGCTTTTGGAGGGGGATCGCATTTTAATACCAATTTAAAAGTTTGTGATATAATATAAGTGAACGCATAACAAAGGAAGGGTACCCATGAAAACATTCAAAGGAAAACCGATCACATTGCTCGGTGAAACAAAGAAGGTTGGCGATTTAGCCCCAGATTTCCATGCATTAAACACAAAAAGTGAAGTTAAAAAATTATCAGATTACAAATCACGCTATGTCATTTTAAACGTTGTTCCATCTCTAGATACAACGGTGTGTGACATGCAAGCAAGAACTGTGAATAGCGAACTAGCTGAAAGACAAGATGTGACCGTATTAACGATCAGCAATGACCTACCAACTGCTCAGGCAAGATGGTGTGGGAATGCAGGATTACCAAACGTAATTACTTTATCCGACCATATTGATTTAGACTTTGCACATAAATACGGAACAAACATCAAAGAATTAAGACTTCAAGCGAGATCAGTCTTTGTCTTAGATGAGCATAGACGTATCGTCTATTTAGAGTATGTTGATGAAATGAGTCAACACTTACAGTTTGATGAATTACTCAGTTTTGTCAAAAAATTACCGAAAGAATAACTTTCGGTTTTCTTTTTTACATGGTATAATACTTCAGGATTAGGAGTGAGATTTTGGGACTATTTCAGAAGCTTTTTGGTAGAAAACCTAAAAACGAACGTTATCAATTAGGTCTTCATAAAACGAAGGAAAACTTTGGTAATTTAAAACAAATCTTAGCGCGTTCAGAGAAAATCGATGACGCTCTTTTTGATACTTTAGAAGAACTTTTTATTCAAGCAGATATCGGTATTGATACCGTGATTTATTTTATTGATGAACTTAAAAAAGAGGTTTTCAATAAAAAGATTTCAGATCCAAAAGATTTAGCAGAGATCATTGTTGATAAAATGTTTGAAATTTACTTAAAAGGCGAACTTGTTCAAACAGATTTACGTTATGATGAAGGCGAAATGAACGTTTATTTATTTGTCGGTGTCAATGGTGTTGGCAAGACGACAACCATTGGTAAACTTGCCAAACAATTAAAAGATGAAGGTAAGAAAGTGATGCTTGTTGCTGGAGATACCTTTAGAGCTGGTGCAATCGACCAACTGATTGAATGGGGAAAACGAAGTAACACACCTGTGTTTCATAAACCCGCAGGATCAGACCCATCATCTGTGATCTTTGATGCCTTAGAAGTTGCTAAAAAAGAAGGTATCGATGTTGTGTTATGTGATACAGCAGGTAGACTTCAAACGAAAGTGAATTTGATGAATGAACTTTCTAAAATGAAAAGGGTCATTCAAAAATCATTACCCAATGCACCTCAAGAAACACTTTTAGTCATTGATGCGACAACCGGTCAAAACGGAATGCGTCAAGCAGAAGTCTTTAATGAAGCAACTGAGGTTTCAGGTATCGTTTTAACAAAATTAGATGGTACAGCTAAAGGTGGTATCGTCTTAGCGATTAGACATATGTATAACCTACCGATTAAATATGTCGGTTTAGGTGAAAAGATTGATGATCTTGTTGCCTTTGATATCGAACAATATATTTATGGTTTATTTAGAGATTTCTTTTAAGGAGTGAGTTTAATGGAGTCTTTTGAAAAGAAAGCATGGTATAACCAACTCTTTGATCTTTACGGTGATTTATTAACCGATAAACAACAAAATTATTTTAAACTCTATTACTTTGAAGATTATTCACTTCAAGAAATTGCTGAGGTGTTTGAAGTGAGTCGAAATGCGGTTTTTGATCAATTAAAGAAAACAGAAGAACATTTAATTCATTATGAACATATTTTAAAATGTTATGAAAAGCGTGAAGCAAGACTAAAACTCATCGATGAAATCGAAGAGAAAGGTCTAAAAGAACTAGCTGAAGCTTTGAGAAAGTTGGATGAATAATGGCAGAAAATTCCTTATCTTCACGCATGCAAATGGCGATGCGCCGTTTGACTGGTCGTGGATTTTTAACAGAAAATGATATAGATGAAATGATGCGCGAAGTACGTCTTTCTTTGCTTGAAGCAGACGTTAACTTTAAAGTCGTTAAAACATTTACCCAAAACATTAAAGAACAAGCTGTAGGCGAAAAGATTTTAAAAGGATTAAATCCCGGTCAACAAGTCGTTAAAATCGTTCATGATGAATTAAAACGTGTCATGGGTGAAGATGCTGAAGGTATTCGATATAATCTTTCTGGGATAACAACCATTATGACCATCGGTTTACAAGGTTCTGGTAAAACAACTGCGATTGGTAAACTTGCAGTCTTTATCCGTAAAAATGAGAAGAAAAATGTTTTATTAATCGCAGCTGACGTATACCGTCCAGCAGCGATTGAACAATTACAAACGATTGGTAAACAAATTGATGTCGAAGTGTTTGAACGTGGTTTAATCGATGCAAGAGATATCGTTAAACAAGGTTTAGCTTACGCCAAAGAGAAAAAGTTTGATGTCGTTATTATCGATACTGCAGGACGTCTACATATCGATGAAAAAATGATGCAAGAATTAGTTGATGTCAAAGAAATCGCGAAGCCAAATGAGATTTTACTCACTGTGGATGCGATGACAGGTCAAGATGCAGCTAATATCTGTAAATCATTTCATGAACAATTAGATGCAACCGGTGCGATTTTAACTAAACTTGATGGTGACACCCGTGGTGGTGCTGCATTATCGATTAAAGAAGTATCAGGCATTCCGATTAAATTTGCATCATCAGGCGAAAAGATGGATTCATTTGAAGTGTTCCATCCAGAGAGAATGGCATCCCGTATCTTAGGTATGGGTGACGTTTTAACCTTAATAGAAAAAGCGACTGATGCGATTGATGAAGATGATGCGAAAAACATGATGGAAAAACTGATGAGCGATACGTTTAATTATAACGATCTCATGAAGCAGTTTAAAATGATTAAACGGATGGGTTCCGTCTCTAAAATTTTAGGGTTTTTACCAGGCGTCGGCCAAATGAAACAAGCTATGTCACAAGTTGATGATAAACAATTTGATAAAATGTCTGCACTCATCTCTTCGATGACTGAAGACGAAAGAAAAGATCCCAAATTAATCGACACTTCTTCGAGAAGAAGAGAAAGAATTGCCAGAGGTTCTGGCATGAGTGTTGCTGATTTAAATCGTTTAAGACAAGCCTTAGAGGCTCAAAAGAAAATGATGAAACAGATGTCGAATATGGATGAAAGACAGTTAAATAGTCTTCAAAAAAATCCATCTCAACTGATGGGTCAACAAAAGGTTAAAAAAGGTAAAGGAAAAGGTAAGGGTCAATTCAGGGTGAGATGACCCTTTTTTAATCCACAAACATTGTGGAAAAGTTTGATTTTTTTGAGATGTATAATAAAGGAAAAGGGGAGTTCAACATGAAGAAATTAGTACTCATTGATGGTAATTCCATTTTGTTTCGTGCCTATTATGCAACAGCATATCCAGGTGCGAAATTGATGCAAACCGCATCAGGCATTTATACGAATGCCGTTTTTGCCTTTGTAGGCATGTTTGAGAAAATTGTAACCTCAGAGGTTACAGATGTTTTGGTTGCTTTTGACACCAAAGAACCGACGAAAAGACATCTTTCATATGAAGGATATAAAGCTGGTCGTGTCAAAATGCCAGAAGAGTTAGGTCAACAAATTCCACTTGTGAATCAATATATTGAATTATCAGGTGTCAAAGCTTATTCAAAAGCAGGGTATGAAGCTGATGATATCATTGGGACATTAGCTAAAAGAGCATCTAAAGAAGGTATTTTAGTTAACATTTTTTCAAGTGATCGCGACTTACTCCAATTAGTCGATGAAAACATTACAGTTAACCTTTTAAAAAAAGGTATGACTGAAGTTGCAGTATTTACACCAAAATCACTCTTAGAAGCTTATGGCTTAACCCATGAACAAATGATTGATTTGAAAGCACTGATGGGAGATCCATCCGATAACATTCCTGGTGTACCCGGTGTTGGTGAAAAAACAGCAGTTAAGCTTTTACAAGAATATGAACATTTAGATAATATCCTAGCGCATAAAGATGAGATTAAAGGAAAACTTGGGGAAAATATCAGAACCAACGAACATTTAGCCATCATGAGTAAAGACCTAGTGACGATTGATACAGACGCAGATATTGAAGTTAGTTTCGATAACGTCAAAAAAGAATCAGTTAAAACCCAAGAACTGATGTCTTTTTTCCAATCATTGGATCTTCATGTTTTTGTCAAAAAGATGGAAGTACCCACTGAGAAAAAAGCGGATTGGACCTATACAAGACTTACCAATGATTCAGACTTAAAAAACGTATTAACTAAAGATTTAGCCGTTCATTTTGAGTTTTCAGATTATAACTACCATAAAGCAGATTTATGGGGTGTTGGTCTATCAGATGAAAAGAACTTTTATGTGATTCCTGCAGAGCTTGCGTTAAGTTCGAAGGTATTTCATGGCTATTTACAAGATGAAGCGTATCAAAAATATGTTTATGACTTTAAAGCGATTAGAGTGTTTGGTTTATGGCACGGTTTTGATATTTCTAACGTGACATTTGATTTACTATTATCTGCTTATTTAATTAATTCACATTTAGGAAAAGAAGAATTTAAACGTATTGTTTCCGCATTTGATTATGAAGATATTTTATATGATGATGTTGTTTACGGAAAAGGTGCTAAAAAAGGATTGCCTGAAAATGAAGTCTATGAAAGACATATCGCATCTAAAGCAAAAGCAATTTTTGAGTTAAGAGAAAGTCAATTAAAGACATTAAAAGACCAAGAACAATTAGAACTTTTAACAGATCTTGAAATACCATTATCTGAAGTTTTAGCAGACATGGAGTATCGTGGTTTAAATGTCGATCAACATGAACTTGATCTACAAGCCAAAGATTTATCTGAACGTATTAAAAAAATAGAAGAAGAAATCATTGATTTAGCAGGAGAACCCTTTAACATCGGTTCACCTAAACAACTGGGTGAAATCTTATTTGATAAACTTAACTTACCCAACGGTAAGAAAACAAAAACGGGTTATTCAACATCAGTTGAAGTGTTAAATGAATTAAAATCACACCATCCTATTATCGATAAGATTATGGATTACCGTCAACTGACGAAACTCTTTTCAACCTATATTGAAGGGATTAAAGCTAACATCTTTGATGATGGTAAAGTGCATACGATTTACATGCAAGCTTTAACAACGACTGGTCGTCTTTCATCACTTGATCCAAATTTACAAAACATTCCGATTCGAAGTGAAGAAGGAAGAAAAATACGTAAACTCTTTATTCCAGGAAAAGATCATGTTTTCCTAGGTTCTGACTACTCACAAATTGAACTTCGCGTTCTAGCATCGATGGCTAATGTTAAAGCTTTAATTGAAGCGTTTAATCAAGATTTAGATATTCATACGAAAACCGCACAAGATGTTTTCCACGTTGAAGAAGTGACATCGGATCAACGTAGAGCTGCGAAAGCTGTTAACTTCGGTATCATTTATGGCATTGGTGCTTGGAGTTTATCTGAAGATATTAAAGTAACACCTAAAGAAGCTCAAGCGTTTATTGACCGGTATTTATCGATTTATCCAGAAATTAAAACGTATATGGAAGATATCGTGAAGTTTGCTAAAGAACACGATTACGTTGAAACGATCATGAAACGAAGACGTTATATTCCTGAATTAAAATCACCTGTATTCACACAAAGAGCTTTTGGTGAAAGAACTGCACTTAACGCTCCCATTCAGGGAAGTGCTGCAGATATATTAAAAAAAGCGATGGTTGATTTATATCAATACTTAAAGAAAAATAAAAAGAAATCGTTTATCTTACTTCAAGTGCACGATGAACTGATCTTAGAAGTCCCTGAAGCTGAAGTTGAAGAGATGAAAGAAATTGTTCCTCAAATGATGGGGAATGCTGTTCATCTCAAAGTAAACTTAAAAACGTCATGTGATCTTGGACCCACATGGTATGATCTGAAATAGGTGAGAAGATGCCTGAACTACCTGAAGTTGAAACCGTTCGAAGAACGTTAGAACATTTAGTTCTTGGAAAAAGAATTGATCGTGTAACCATTCTTTATGAAAAGATCATTCAAACCGACTTATTAGATTTTGAGAAAATCAATGGTCAAGTGATTCATGAGATCAAACGCATGGGTAAACATTTGATTTTCATGTTAGATCACGATGTGCTTTTGATTCATTTAAGAATGGAAGGAAGATTCTTTTATAAAAAAGAACATCAAGAGATTAAAAAACATGAACATGTCATCATCCATTTTTCTGATCATGACATCTTAACCTATCATGATGTCAGAAAATTTGGGACAATGCATCTCATACCTAAAGATAAATATCTTGATGAAGGACCCCTTAAGTTACTTGGTCCTGAACCTTCATCTTTAACTGAAGATGAACTGTATCATAAGGTTCACATAAGAAAAACAGAAATTAAAGCGATCTTACTTGATCAACATGTGATCAGTGGATTAGGAAATATTTATGTCGATGAAACACTCTTTCGTGCGAAGATTCATCCAACACGTAAAGGAAATGAACTCTCATTAGAGGAAGTAACAAGAATCCTTTATGCAGCACGTGAAGTCCTCTTAAAAGCCATTTCACTGGGTGGGACAACCATTAGAACGTTTGAGGCGATGGATGGCGTACACGGGCGATTTCAAAATGAACTTTTAGTGCACACCAAAGAGGGAGAACCTTGTCCGGTGTGTGGGAATTTAATCATCAAAATGAAAGTCAAAGGACGTGGAACCTATGTCTGTGAAACCTGTCAAATCTAAATCACACTTGATCGGATTAACCGGTAGCATTGGATCAGGAAAAACCACAGCATCCAAGATGTTTCAATCTCTTGGTATTCCGGTTATTGATTCAGATTTAATCGTTAAAAATCTTTGGAAAAATGATCTAGAGATGGTTAAAGAAATCGAACATATATTTGGATTTCAAATGGATCAAATAGGAAAAAAAAGATTAGCGCACATCATTTTTAATGATGAAGAAAAAAGATTAAAGCTTAATCAAATCATTCATCCACGCGTTTTTCAAACGATCGAAGAAGAAAAAATAAAATTAAGCGATTCTCCATCGATTATGATCGATATGCCATTACTTTTTGAAGTAGGTTATGATCGTAAAGTAGATGAAGTCGTCTTAGTGGATGTTGATAAAGATCAACAAATTGAAAGAATCATGAAGCGTGATGGTATCAGTGAAACTGAAGCCATCACACGGATTAAAAGTCAAATGCCTTTAGAGGAAAAAAGACGTTTAGCACATGTCATTTTAGATAATAGAGGTGATATCGTATCACTCGAACATCAGGTAAAAACATATATCAAAGGATTAAAACATGAAAAATAGTAGTTTGTTTCACATTCAATCACAAACAGATTTATCGGCAGCTGATTTTAAAGTGCTCGCACTGCTTTATCAACCCCTCATGGGTTTAGAAGCTCACGCACTTTATACAACGTTTTATCAGCTCGTCAATAAAACAAACCGCTTAGGCTATACGCATGCGGAACTTTTTGATTTATTGAATTTGAAACAACAAGACTTCTTGAAATTTAGACATAAATTAGAAGCTTTAAATCTATTAGTTGTTTATCAAAGTGAAGATAAATATATCTATCAAATGAAAGCTCCTTTAACGGCTAAAAGCTTTTTGGTCGATACGATTTTTGGGTCTTACCTACAAAGTGAAATTGGTGAAAAAAATGTCAATCTCTTAACTGAGATGTTTAAGATGGACATGATGTCTTTAGATGGCTTTGAAAATATCACGAAATCATTTGATGAACTTTATGAGTTCAAGAGTTTAAACTTACTTTCTGTTTCACACCCACTTCAAGGTAGAACAACGAATGGTGGATCGCATTTAAACTATAAGTTCAATTATGAGTCATTCATTGAACATCTACCTGAACGTTTAAAGACTTCACAACTTTTAACCGAGAAGTTTAAAGATCAATTAAACAAAATTGCATTCGTTTATCAATATGATGTTTCAGATATGGTTTCCATTTATGAAGCAGCATCCAGATCAAACAAGATGGTCAATTTTGCGCAACTCAATTTAAAAGCAAAACAACATTATGAAGAAAAACATCAACTCTTAACCGTGAAGAAAAAAGAAGCGACCCCGCAAATGATTGATCAAGTAGCCCCTCAAGTCATTATTCAAAAATACGCGAAAACCGATCAACAAGGACTCGCTTTACAAACTGCAACTCAACTTTTAGAGAGAAACGCAGTCGAACCCGGTATTATCAATGTCATCTTAATGCTTGTCTTAAAACATAAAGATGGCGTACTTCCTAATATCAATTACATGGAGAAAGTACTCCATGATTGGCTCAATAAAGGTGTTCAAACCACAGAGGATGCGATTAAACATGCATCCAACTTGGAAACACAGTATGAAACCAAGAAGAAGACTGAACGCATTAGCGTGAAAGAACCTGATTGGATGGATGAGTATATCGAAGAACTCGCTAAGATGGAGGGATAATGATGACACTAGATGACATGAAAAAAGTTGTCTTAACAGATCCTGAGACAAAAAATTTGCATATTTCAGATGTTGATATTTACAAAGTGTATCTTTACTTACAAGATAGAGATCAACGTACAACCATTGATGGCTACAAGCCTGTCCTAAAGACAGATCCTTATGTAGAAATCGTGTATGAACCGACCAAAGAAAAAGAATTAGAGATCAAACGTAACCGCATTCGTAAACATTTAAAATTTTATGACAGTGAAATCTATATTCAAGATGCATCACTTTCTCGTTTTGAAGTGTTTAATGAAGAAAGAGAAAAAGCTTATCGTCTCGCCAAAGAGTTTATTGAGGGTTATAAACGTGATCATTACATGAAGGGTCTCTACATTTACGGAAAGTACGCAACCGGTAAGAGCTATTTACTTTCAGCGATTGCACAAGCACTCGCAGAAAAAAATATCACGGTCTTATTTGTCTATATGCCAGATCTAGTGAGATCTATACGTCAAGGTATGAATGAAGGCAACATGGAAGAACGGATCAATCAACTCAAACAAGCAGACATCTTAATGATGGATGATTTGGGTGGTGAAAACATGACGCCATGGTTTAGAGATGAAGTCTTAGTGCCCATCGTTCAATACCGTTTGTCCGCGAAGCTTCCTGTCTTTATGACGTCTAATTATGAGTTCGTTGGTTTAGTGGATGTCATGACAGTGAATAAAGATGAAACGAATCGTGTGAAAGCAGCAAGACTGATTCAGCGCATTAAAGATCTGATGACTTATGTGAAATTGTCTTCTGATCAATACCCTGATCGCTAGCTCTTGCAAAATACATATTTAGTGATATAATGAATGTTAGAACGATGATAAGGACAAGGCGATGTCATATTTAGCGACGCAGGAAGGTGAAAGCTGCGATAGACATAACGTTACTCCCTTGGAGTTGGCCTCGAAAGAGATGCCCGGTTCGCCCCGTTATAGGTAGGATAAGTGCTAGCATTGCTAGAACTAAGGTGGTACCACGCATATTGATAAGCGCCCTTAGCTTAAGGGCGTTTTTTTTATTTATAAAAAGGAGTGAAATCATGATTAAAATTACATTTCCAGATGGAAGTATGAAAGAGTTTGCTAAAGGGATTAGCGCACTCGAAGTTGCTGAATCGATTTCAAGCGGTTTAGCAAAAAAAGCATTAGCTGCCGTTTATAACAAGCAGTATGTCGAATTATCAAGAAAGTTAAATGAAGATGGTATTATCGAAATCTTAACTGAAAAAGATCCAAGAATCTTAAATGTCATTAACCACAGTACAGCACATTTAATGGCTCAAGCCATCAAGCGTCTCTATCCAGATGCGTGTTTTGGTGTCGGTCCAGCGATTGAAGAAGGTTATTATTATGATGTCGACTTTAAAGATGCTAAAGTGACAGATGAAGATCTTCCTAAGATTGAACAGATGATGTTAAAGTTAGCTGCTGAAGACTTTAAGATTGAAAGAAGAGAAGTTTCTTATGGAGAAGCAAAAGTCATTTTTGCAAATGACCCTTATAAATTAGAACTCATTGAAGAGTTTAAAAATGACGGGTTAACGGTTTACACACAAGGTGAGTTTACTGACCTTTGTCGTGGTGGACATGTTCAATCAACAAAGATTTTAAAAAACTTTAAACTTCTCAATTTAGCAGGTGCTTATTGGAGAGGTAACTCAGACAATAAGATGCTTGTGAGAATCTATGGTACTTCATTCTTATCTAAAAAAGATTTAGATGCACATCTACAACTTTTAGAAGAAAGAAAACAAAGAGATCACCGTAAATTAGGAAAAGAACTTGACTTATTCTTAATTTCTAAAGAAGTTGGTGCAGGTCTACCTTTCTGGTTACCTAAAGGTGCAACCGTTCGTAGAACGATTGAAAGATACATTACCGATAAAGAATTAAGCTTAGGTTATTTCCATGTGTATACGCCTATTCTAGCTAACGTTGATTTATATAAGACTTCAGGCCACTGGGATCATTATCAAGATTCAATGTTCCCACCCATGGATATGGGTGATGGTGAAATGCTTGTCATTCGTCCCATGAACTGTCCTCATCACATGATGATCTATAAAAACGATGTTCATAGTTACCGTGAACTTCCTTTAAGAATTGCTGAACTTGGTATGATGCACCGCTATGAAAAGAGTGGGGCTTTATCAGGACTTCAACGCGTCAGAGAAATGACGTTAAATGATGCACATATTTTCGTTCGTCCTGATCAAATCAAAGATGAATTCAAACGCACTGTTGAACTTATGCTTGCCGTTTATAAAGACTTTAATATCACCGATTATCAATTTAGATTAAGCTATCGTGATCCACAAGATTCACATAAATATTTCCCAGATGATGAGATGTGGAATAAAGCAGAAGCGATGTTAAAAGAAGCGATGGATGAAATCGGTGCGAATTACTATGAAGCCATTGGTGAAGCAGCGTTCTATGGTCCTAAATTAGACGTTCAAGTGAAAACGGCTTTAGGCAATGCTGAAACACTATCAACCATTCAAATTGACTTCTTGCTCCCACAACGCTTTGATTTAACCTATGTGGGTGAAGATGGTAAAAACATTTATCGACCTGTTGTTATTCACCGTGGTATCGTTTCAACGATGGAACGCTTTGTCGCATACTTAATCGAAGAATATAAAGGCGCATTCCCATTCTGGTTAGCACCCGTTCAAGTGAAAGTATTACCTGTGAATGTGATGCATCATATGGATTATGTGATGGATATTCATGAAGCGTTAAAACAAGCAGGTTTTAGAGTTGAATCAGACTTAAGAGAAGAAAAATTAGGCTATAAGATCAGAGAAACACAAACCATGAAAGTACCTTATTCACTTGTCTTAGGAGATAAAGAAAAAGCAGAAAGATTAGTCACATATCGTAAATATGGCGAAACGGATCAAATTACAGTCACATTTGATGCATTTATTCAGATGATTCGACAAGAAAACAAAAAATAATCAAAAATAATTATACAAAACTCAAAATAATTATGATATAATAATGACGGTGAAACCAAAGGGGGGGGATTAGCATGCTCAATATAACGGGGATTGCTATTGGCGGTATAATCGTCATTATTTTAATTGTTTTAATATTTCTTCTTGGAGACAACAAAGAAGATAGATAATTAGGAAAGAAGAGGGTACATCATGCTAGAAGTTAAAAACGCACGGATGCTTTATGGTGATTTAGTCGCTGTTGATCGTTTAAGCTTTACGATTAAACCAGGTGATATCTTTGGTTTACTTGGAACAAACGGTGCCGGTAAAACCACCACATTCCGTATGATTATGGGTTTATTAGAACCCACAGAAGGTGAAGTTTTATATCATGGACAACATGTCGGATATCATAACGTCAATGAGATTGGCTATATGATTGAAGAGCGTTCCTTATTAACTAAAGTGACCGTTAAAGAGTTACTCCTTTATTTTGGACAACTCAAAGATATGGAACCTAAAGTCATTTTAGAACGTTTAGATTATTGGTTAGAGCGCTTTAAAATCAGTGAATACAAGAATAAAAAGATTAAGGAATTATCAAAAGGTAATCAGCAAAAGATTCAGTTTATCTCTGCGATTATCAATAATCCTAAACTTCTCGTATTAGATGAACCATTTTCAGGACTAGATCCTATCAATACAGAGTTATTCGTTGAAGTGATTCGTGATTTCCAAAAACAAGGTGCCATGGTTGTTTTCTCATCACATCAACTTGATCACGTGGAATCGTTTTGTGAGGAACTGATTGTTTTAGAAAAAGGGAAAGTCATCATTGAAGGTCGCATTGATCAAGTGAAAAAGGATTTTAAAAAGCTCAATGTAAAAATTAAAGGCGATGTGAATCCTGATCAATTAAGACAGATTCCTGGTGTTTTCCAAGTCATTGAAAACGTCAATGAAACGATTGTTAAAATCGAAAATGATGATGTCGCAAAACGTGTGTTTGACTACGTCAAGACATGCGATAACATCATGAAATATGATGTTGAACAAGCATCGTTATCAGAGATCTTTATTGCAAAGGTAGGTCAAGCACATGAAAAAGTTTAAGTTCTTAGTGAAATTCGGCTTACTCAAACGTGTTGGAAGAAAATCATTTTTAATCGCTAATTTAGTGATTATGATTTTATCGATTGCGATCATCAATCTACCATCGATCATCGCACTCTTTGGTAATGATTCTGATCAACTCACAGATATCACCATTGAAGTCAGTGAAGAGATTGGGCTAGGTTCGTTAGCAGATGATTTATCAACGAAATTTAATGAAGGATTACCGGCTCCTTTTTACCTCGTTTCAAGTATCAACCCAGGTGATGTTGATGTTGATGCATTTTGGGCAGATGAAGAAGTTGATATCTTAGTGACATTTACAGGATCTACAGAAGAGCCTGTGATTGAAATTTATAGTAAATACCCAGAAATGAATGGTAACTTTATTAATCAAATTGAACTTCAGCTGATCAGTTATCAATTAGGTGGCGCTTATGAAAGACCAGAATTTCAAACGATTCTTGCTCCTGATTATGAAGATCCTGAAGCAGGTATGATGATTGGTTCCATTTCGAGCTTACTGATATTACCACTCTTTATTTTAGTCACAATGGCAACACAGTTTGTTGGTGTTGATATCATTGAAGAAAAATCAACGAAAGCAATTGAAACGATTATCGCAAGCGTACCTGCAAATACACATTTCTTATCTAAGATAGTAGCAGCGATTGGTTTCGTCCTCATTCAAGGTGGTTTAATCCTATTCTATGGATTATTAGCATCACTCGTTTCAAAACTGTTTGCAAGCGCACCAGCGATCAATCTTCCACAAGGTCAAGGATCATTGCTTGAGTATTTAGCTGAGATCTTACCTAATTGGCCGATTTTATTATTTATGACATTGTTGTTTATCGTTGTTGGTACGTTATTTTATTTAGTGGTTGCTGCACTCTTTGCATCAATGGCTGTCACACAAGAAGATTATCAACAATTTCAATCACCTCTGATGCTCATGTTATTAGGTGGGTTCTACATTGGTATTTTTGCACCAATGGCAGGTGGTGAAGGATTCTTACGTGCGATGGCATTTGTTCCACTTTTCGCACCGATGGTTGCACCTGTAGCCATGGCTGGTGGTTCGATGACTATTTTACAAGGTGTGATCGCACTGATTGTGATGATTGCATTCTTAGCAGTAACGGTTTACTTTGTATCTCCTGTGTATAAGGTTGCAATTTTAAATTATGATCAAACGAAGTTCTTTAAACGCATTGGTGATAACTTTAAGAAAGCATTCCATACATCAAAGAAAAAATAAAGCAACAAAAAAGACGCTTCGGGGGGAAGCGTCTTTTTATATCAATTTCGCATTATTCAATGAGTTGGTTAAGTCTCATGTAATCTTCAATTTTATCTAAATAAGCTTGATGTTCATCAGCTACCCTTAAGCGAAAGACTTCACCTTTTGCTAAACCTAAACTCATGATCGCCATAATAGATTTGGCATCTGCGGTAAAGTTTTTATGAATCAGATGAACTTCTACAGGTAAAGATGCGATAAATTTAACAAAATTAGTCGCTGGACGTGCATGTAAACCAGTTTCTGAGGTTAAGACGTATGTTCTTTCCATAGAGCATCTCCTTCTTGATTGATGATTTTTTTGAGTTCTTTTAAAACCTGTTCTTCACTTTCGTATTTTAACACAGATGAAGCGATTTTATCCCATTTCTGATACGAATTCTGACTTAAATAGCGTCTCATTTTTAAGATTTCATTTGGTGTCATCGATAATTCATCAACACCAAGTCCTAAAAGAAGAAGTCCTTGGAGTTTGTGTCCGGCCATTTCGCCGCACACAGATACAGGGATTTTTGCTTGTTTCGCTGCTTCGACCACCATGGATATCATTTTTAAAATAGCTGGATGTAAAGGTTGATAAAATGAACTCACTGCTTCATTCGTTCGATCAGCTGCAAACGTATATTGAATAAGATCGTTTGTTCCAATCGAGAAGAAGTCAGCTTCTTTAGCAAGACTAGATGCGATCATGACTGCAGATGGTACCTCAATCATGACACCAAGTTCAAAAGAATTATAAGGAATGTTTTCCTGTGTGAGTTCTTCTTTAACTTCCTTAATCATTTTTTTGACAATTAACAGTTCTTCTTTTGTAGAAATCATGGGAATCATGATTTTTAAGTGACCATGAACGCTTGCTCTAAGAAGTGCTCTAAGTTGTACTTTAAAGAGTTTAGGGTGTGCTAGTGATAAACGAATCGCACGTTTACCTAAAAACGGGTTTAGTTCGTGTTCAAGGTGTAAATAGGGTAAGTATTTATCGCCACCAATATCTAAGGTTCTGATGGTAACAGGTTTACCTTTCATCGCTTCTAAGACATGACGATATGCTTCATACTGTTCATCTTCTGTGGGAAAATCTTTTCTATCCATATAAAGTAGCTCTGTTCTAAAAAGACCAATACCTTCAGCATCATGTTCTAAAACAAGATCAATATCTTTAGGTGAGCCGATATTAGCTAGTAATCTCGTTTGATGACCATCTAATGTGATCGTAGGTTTACCGATGAGTTTAGAAAGTGTTGATAAATAATGTTTATATTCTTCACGCTTGATGACAAATGATTTTTTCGTTTCTTCATCAAAGTGAAGAAGAATACGACCTGTAAAACCATCGATGATGATTTCATCACCATGTTTCACTTTCTTTAAAATGTCTTTAGCCCCACAAACTGCAGGGATACCAAGGAGTCTTGAGATAATCGCACTATGTGATGTTTGACCACCTTGTTCAGTGATAACCCCTTTGACGTATTTCGTATTGAGTTGTGTTGTTTCAGATGGGGTGATATCATCACCAATTAAGATGATTTCTTCATTTAAATCGGTTATATCGTGTTCTTCAATACCGAGTGCGAAGGATAAGATGCGTTCAGACACATCTTTTAGGTCAAGCGCACGCTCTCTTAAGTATTCGTTATCTAAGTCCTTAAATAACATTAAAAAACGGTTTACGACGGTATGTAGTGCATAGGTTAAATTTACTTTTTCGTTAATGATCATCGCTTCAACAGATGTTTTAATTTCAGGGTCATCTGCAATCATCAAATGCGCATCAAAAATCTTTGATGTTTCAAGTCCGAAACGTTCAATGGATTTTTGTTTTAATTTTTCAATGACTTTTTTTGTTTCATTGATCGCTTCATGGTATCGTTTAATTTCAAGATCTGGATCCATGATCAAGCGTTTTGTCGTGTCAATTTGAGGTTTCGTAAGCTTAAAAGCTTTTGCGATTGCATACCCTTTACTGACTGGAATACCTTTGATCATATGAGTCCTCCTGAGGTTTTCATGTGCATCATTTATGATGCATCTTAGTTCAATTATAGCCTAAGATGGGATAAAGTGAGCTAAAAACCACAATTTCTCGTTTTCGTTGTAGTGTGAATGAACATTTGTTATAATGGTTTCGAGGTGAAAATATGACATCATACGATGATTTACGTAAAAAAATTGATGAACTCATTGACCCAGGGTTTAATTTACCCTTTAAGGTTGTGGGTGGTATTAAAAAATTAGTTGTTGGACCAACTGGTGTTGTCGAGTTAGAACTTTATCTAAAGGACAAGCAAAAGAATGAACAAGCCATTAAAATCCAAGTGATTAAACTAGTTAAAATTGAACTAGGTTTCCCAGGGATTAAGATTGACTTCTTTGAGTCAGAATATATTCCTGAAGGCGAAAAGCCCATTAAGTATTTAGCGGTTGCTTCCGGTAAAGGTGGCGTAGGAAAATCTTCTGTGACAGCGAACTTAGCTGCAGCTCTCATTCGCCAAGGCAAAAAAGTTGGCATTATTGATGCTGACGTTTATGGAGCATCTATACCAAACATTCTTCAAATTGATATTACACCCTTAAATTCTACAGAAGATGAAAAAATGATTCCATTAAACAAAGATGGTATTGAAGTCATTTCTACAGAATTTTTCATGCCACCCGATAAACCACTTATGTGGCGTGGACCAATGCTTGGTAAAATGCTGATTCATTTCTTTAGTGGTGTTAAATGGCAAGATCAAATCGATCTTATTTTGATTGACTTACCACCAGGAACTGGTGATGTTGCACTTGATGTGAAAACATATGTTCCTAAGAGTAAGATTTTAGTTGTTACAACCCCCCATGTGAATGCATCTCATGTTGCTGTTAAAGCAGGTATTGGTGCACAAAACATTGGCCATGAAGTCATTGGTGTTGTTGAAAACATGAGTTATTATTATAATACATGCAGTAAAACAAGAGAATTCATTTTTGGTCAAGGTGGCGGTGAAACGGTTGCGAAGAAGTTAGGTGTTCCAGTGATGGGACAAATCCCAATTGGTCAACCTCAAAAAGGGAATTATGTTTTCACTGATAAAGATGAAGCTGGTAAGATCTATAACGATATTGCTAAAGTTGTTATCAAGGAAATGGAAATTTAAATCTATTAAGTCGCATGTTCAATGTCAATGTATATCATGGGTATTGAACAAGAAGAACTCATGTGTGGTGTTGCAATATATTTTGCAGATATAATACCAACTAATCATAATTTATTTATCTAATTAAAAAAGCTATCAAAACGATAGCTTTTTCTTCATTTAAACGCGATTTCGATACAGTTTGATTGTCACAGATGATTTTGTTTGCATAACTTCCATATCATCAATAAATAACCCCATGATTTTTAACTCAGAACTTGAATCGATATCACCGAGTAATTCCCAGTAATAAGCCTCAATTTCTTGTTCACGCTCTTGTTTGATCTTTGTTTTCATGAAATCAAGTAGTTCATCTTCGATGTGATCAACGGTAATGGTAAATATCTCTTGAAAATCATCTTGATTAAATTCAATGTGATAGGATTTGTATTCGTGGTGCATGAGAAAAAGTGAAATTTCTTGAATAAGTTGTGAAATAATCTTTTTTTCTTGATTTGAATGCATGGACTATTCCTCCGTTACTTTATCTTTTCGAATAAAATCAAATATAGGAATCAAGATGGCAGCAACAAATCCCGCTGCAAATCCGTTATTATATAAGTCAAAACCACCTTGGAATGGGTAAGTTATTGGGGTTAAAAGAACATGAACAAATCCCGCAATCAAACCAAAGAAGAAACCGTGACGTCCCGCAATTGGAGCAACCGCTGTAACGAATAAAACACCAATAGCAAGTCCTGTAGAAACAGGGTAGCCTGTTGCTCTCGTGATGAGTAACCAGATCGTAGCACCAAGCATGACAGGAATTGAATTTTTAGGATGTTTCCCGAAGGCAGCAAAGCCCATCACCGTTAATACACCAGAAATCAGTGGACCATTTAAGGGGAGATTTAACACAAGGGTAAATAAAAGTGAGATTAACCCCATGATACCCACGTTAATCATGGCGATTTCAGGTCCACCGTCTCTCATAAAATCAGAAACAAGTTTACCAGAACTCTTTAAAATCACAGGATAGTCTTTTAATGCAGTTGGTTTTTTGATAAACCCTAAAACAATAAATAAAAGAGAAAGAATGGTTGTCATGATCAGAAGTTCTAAATGATAGGCTTCAGATGTTGATGAATCATGTGTGAATAGATCTAATTTGAAGACACCTCTTAAAATTGCTGAATAAAGAAGTGATAAGATGCCCATCGTAAAACCAATGTTATAAAGGTTATACCCTTTATGAAATCTAAGCATATGAACTGACATGATAGGAAGTAAAAATCCGCTTAATAATCCGATAAGAATACCAGCAGGAATGCTTAAATAAAATGCCCATCCTGTACCAAAGATGAGATATGAAACAATGGGGGCAATCCCGGTTGCAAAAAGAAGTACGATGATCAGTGACTTAAATTCAACTTTTTGGAATTTGGCATTTAAGAAAATACCTACATAAATGGGTAAAACGTTTAAGATATTCTTACCGAAGAATGCGAATCCTGCAATCGTCAGTAAACCAGCAAAAATAGGACCTGTCATATTAAGTTTCAATAGCTTTATTAATACATAAGTCATGAGTAAAATCGTTGAAACATTAAAAAGTGATGCCCCTAATCCACCAATTCTAAGGTAATCAGTAACGAGTACAGAAGGACTTGTTAAGATGATACCAAAGCCATGAATGACGTTAGAAGGTGTATCAAAGATAAAGGCTAAAATGGTAAGTAATATAAGTGATAATGGAAATAAAATATCTGTTTTTAAGTAGCGCGTCATGCGTTAAACTCCTCATTAAAAGTATCACGGTCATTATATCATGAATTATCATTCATTTTAAGACTTTTTTCAAACAAAAAGGGCAAAAATTTGCCCTTATTTGATATCTTTAAATTTAACAATGGGTTGACGTGCAGCTTTTGCTTCATCAAGACGTCTCACAATGGTATTGTGTGGTGCTGTTTTTACAAGTTCAGGTGTTTCAATGGACTCTTGAACGATTTTTCTCATGACATGAATGAATTCATCTAGTGTTTCTTTAGATTCAACTTCAGTCGGTTCAATCATCATGGATTGCGTGAATATCAGTGGGAAGTAAACCGTAGGTGCATGGAAACCGTAGTCGAGTAAACGTTTTGCAAGATCTAACGTTTTCACACCTGTTGATTGATCTTTTAAGCCATCGAAGACAAATTCATGGAGACAATGGCCATTAATCGGAAGTTCGAATAAGTCTTTTAATGAGTCTTTGACGTAGTTTGCATTTAAGACAGCCATTGGTCCAATATCGGATAAATGTTCTTTACCAAAGGTCATGATATAAACATAAGCTCTGATGTAAACAGAAGCATTACCAAAGAATAAGCCTAAAGCCCCAATAGAGTCTTTAGCTTGATCGAAATAGTAGCCTTTGTCATTTTTTCTAACAACGGGGTTAGGTAAGAATTCGACAAGTTTTTCACAAACACCTACTGGACCAGAACCTGGACCACCACCACCGTGTGGCGTTGAGAATGTTTTATGAAGGTTGATGTGCGTAATGTCGAAACCCATATCACCAGGTTTTGCTTTACCAACAAGTGCATTTAAGTTAGCGCCATCATAGTAGAGTAAACCACCAGCATCATGAACAAGTCTTGCAATTTCAGTGATGTCTTTTTCAAAGACACCTGCTGTATTTGGATTGGTAAGCATTAAGCCTGCTGTTTCATCGTTTAAAACAGATTTTAATGCTTCAAGATTAACGGTTCCATCTGGATTTGATTTGATTTCAACAGTTTCAAAACCGCAAACTGTAGCAGAAGCAGGGTTTGTTCCATGTGCTGAATCAGGAATAATGATTTTATTGCGCTTGAAATCTTGATTTTTTTCATGATATGCTTTAATGATCATAAGTCCAGCAAGTTCACCGTGAGCACCTGCGAAAGGATTTAAAGAATATGCTTTTAAGCCTGAAATTTCAGAAAGCATGTGTTGTAGGTCATAATAGATTTTAAGTAAACCTTGAATGGTTTCTACGGGTTGAAGTGGATGGATGTTTGCAAATCCAGGAAGTGTTGCAAGTTCATCATTAATTTTAGGGTTATATTTCATGGTACATGATCCAAGTGGATAAAAACCATTTTCAACGCCAAAATTCTTTTGGCTGACATTGGTATAATGTCTAACCACATCAAGTTCGGATACTTCAGGAAGATCTGCTTTTTGACTTCTTAATAAATGTGTTGGAAGTGAAACTTCAGGGAAATTCTTTTCTTCAATGTTAAAACCGATACGACCAGCTTTTGACATTTCAAAAATCAGTTTATTGTAGTACTTCATTTTGCGTTCACCACCAATTCAACTAATTTGTCCATCTCTTCTTTGGTACGTTTTTCAGTGACCGCAAATAATAATTTGCCATCTCCAATTGAAAGAGGACCTAAGATACTATGATTTAAACATGATGTTTCAAAAGCTTTAACATCAAATTTAGCTTTTAAAACGAATTCTTTAAAGAAAGGTTGGTTATAGACAACTTCAAATTTATTGGTTTGAAGCAGTTTTTGATAAAGATAGTGAGCACCCTTCATGGATTCGTTTGCAACTTTAATTAACCCTTCTTTACCCATGGCAGATAAATAAACTGTCACAGCAAGTGCCATTAAAGATTGGTTTGAACAAATGTTTGAATTAGCTTTCGCACGTCTGATGTGTTGTTCTCTTGCTTGAAGTGTTAAAACGAATGCACGTTTGCCATCAACATCTGTGGTGAGACCACAAATACGGCCTGGCATTTTTCTAACGTATTTCATTTTGGTTGCTAAATACCCTAAGTAAGCACCACCAAAAGAAAGTGGAAGACCTAAAGATTGAAGATCACCAACTGCGATATCGGCATCATATTCACCTTGTGTTTTCACTAAAGATAATGCTTGACCTTCACTATTCATAATGAAAAGGCCACCAGCTTCATGAACGACATCACTAAAACCGTTTAAATCTTCAATAATGCCATAATAGTTAGGATTTTGAACAACAAGACCCATACTATCGTGGATATGTTCTTTAACAGCATGAAGATTAGTAACACCATCTTTGTTAGGGATGACAACAACTTCTAAATGTCTATAATGCGCGTAAGTCTTTAAGACATCAATGGTTCTTGGGTTAACTGTGTCTGATATTAAAATCTTTGTCTTATCAGTTTGAGCATACGCCATAAACATCGCTTCAGCAGTCGCAGTAGAACCATCATACATCGATGCATTCGATACATCCATACCTGTGAGTTCACAGACCATGGTTTGGTATTCAAAAATGTATTGAAGTGTACCTTGAGCAACTTCAGGTTGGTAAGGTGTATAAGATGTTAAAAACTCTTGACGACTAATGAGTGCTTTAACAATCGATGGTGTGTAATGGTCATAAGCACCAGCACCTCTAAAAATCGTGAGTTCTTTATTTTCTGAAGCAAGTGCTTGCATATGTTTTGTTAGTTTTTCATCTGATAATTGACTTGGGATTTGATAAGGTTTTGTAAGTCTTAATTTCTTTGGTATCGAAGAAAAGAGATCATCTAGGGTATCTGCCCCAGTGACCTTCAGCATTTCTTCAATATCTTCTCTGGTATGAGGTAGATATTTATGCATGATTATTCCTCACAAAGTGGTGTGTAATCTTTAGCGCTTAATAAATGTTTGAGTTCGTCTTCGTTTGATAATTCAATTTTAACAATCCATGCTCCATAAGGATCATCATTTAACATTTCTGGAGAACCTTCTAAATCTTTATTGACATCAAGAATCTTACCAGATACTGGTGTGTAAACGTCTGATGCAGCTTTAACAGATTCAACAGCACCCATCGCGTCACCTTTTTTAAATGTTTGACCGACTTTAGGTAATTCAATAAACACGACTGAACCTAGTGCGTGTTGTGCATGGTCTGAAATGCCAATCCAAGCTGTTTTACCTTCAGCTTTAACCCATTCATGACTTGGGCTATAAAGTAATCCTTCTTTAATATTCATGTTGTTGCCTCCTATTTGTTATATTTCTTTGTATAAAATTTTCTGTTTCTTACACGAGCTGCTACTTTATTGTTTCTAATTTGAACCGATAGTTCAGTTCCGATGTCAGCGTATTTAATATCAACTAATGCGCATGCAACAGGGGTTGTGACATCTGGGAGAAGATAACCTGTGGTGATCACGCCAACCAAGTCATCACCATGATATACACCATAACCATGTCTTGGGATGTTTCTTTCTAATAATTCAAGTCCAACGACTTTTCTTGTTGGTGCTAGTTTATATTGTACAAGTGCATCTCTACCAATAAAGTTTTTATCAAGTTTGATCGCGAAATTAAGTCCTGCTTCAACAGGGTTGATCGTTTCACTGATTTCATGACCGTATAAAGGTAAGTTTGCTTCAAATCGAAGTGTATCTCTTGCACCAAGTCCACAGGGGACAACACCCGCTTCAATCGCTTTATTCCAAACTTGCTCTATAAGTTCTGGTTTTCCATAAACCTCAAATCCATCTTCACCGGTGTAACCTGTTCTACTGAAGATGATGTGAGAAGAACCGAAAGGTACAACTTTGTAAGTCATGAATGATAAATCATTACCTGAAATACCAATCATTTTTTCAATGTTTTCGGCGACTTTGGGTCCTTGAATAGCAACTTGGCCAAATTCTTCAGAAACATTGCGTGTCGTTACGTCAAATGCTTGAGCTTGTTTTTCGACCCATGCATAATCTTTATCGATGTTACCGGCATTAACAACAAGTAAAATCTTTTCTTCACTGATGACATAAACGAGTAAATCATCAACAACAAATCCTTTTTCATCACACATTAAAGAGTAGGTTACTTTTGATGTGTCATTGGTGATGATGTTGGTGACTAACATATTGACAAACGGAAGGGCTTCTTTGCCTTCAATGATAAATTCACCCATGTGTGAAACATCAAAAATGCCCATACCTGTACGAACAGCTAAGTGCTCTTCGGTGATACCGGTATAGGACACTGGCATATGGAAACCAGCATATTCAATCATTTTCGCGTTTAACGCTAGGTGTTTATCATGCAATACAGTTGTTTTCATTTTGATCTCCTAAAAGCGTTTTCTATTTACATTATACAACAATATGTTGTAAAACAATCTTAAATGGATTCCAATTTATGTTGATAAAAATAAGAACTTATTTACATGTAAATTTTCAGTAAGTTTACTTGATTATTTTACTTCATTTTGATACTATATAGATGAATATCAATATAGATAGATATCGATGAAGGTGATTATATGAAACAAGAGATGGCAAAAGTATTTAAAGCATTATCGGATGAGAATAGACTCTACATCATTGAGCTTTTACTCAAAGGTGAACTTTGTGGGTGTGTGTTAATCGATAAATTAGACATTCAACAGCCTACATTGAGTTATCATTTACGCATTTTAAAAGAAGCAAATTTAACGACTTCATACAGAGAAGGTAATCGGATTATGTATGTCGTTAATAAAGACGTTTTAAACGAAGTTAAGGCATTTATTGATGCTTTTGATCATGTGGAGGCATCATGCAATTTATAAAAGATTTTTTTATAACACTTAACGATTTATTTTTAAAAATGACATGGTTATCTGATCTTGTCGATTGGTTCTTATTAAAGGTTATTGGACTTGAAGAAAGTGGCATGCTTTTTACCAGCTTATCGTTTTTCATTTATGATGTCATTAAAATTTTCATCTTACTCGCGGTATTAATCTTTATTGCATCCTATGTACAATCGTATTTTACAGCTGAAAAGACAAGAAAATTACTGATGAAAAAGAGTGGGCTTGGTGCAAATACACTCGGTGCACTGCTTGGAACGGTTACACCATTTTGTTCATGTTCCTCTATTCCGATTTTTATTGGATTTACTAAAGCTGGATTACCACTTGGCGTTACATTTTCGTTTTTGATTTCATCACCTTTAGTTGATCTGGCTTCTGTGTTAATGCTTGCAAGTATTTTTAACTGGCAGATTGCATTGTCTTATGTTGTTGTTGGATTAATCATCGCAGTGGTTGGTGGATTTATCATTAGCAAAATGCATATGGAAGATCAAGTTGCAGATTTTATCAAAGCTTCGTGTGAAACAGGAAGCTGTGATGCACCATTAGAAGAAGAATTAACGAAGAAACAACGTGTTGATTATGCAAAAGATCAAGTGAAAACAATCATTAAGCGTGTATGGATTTACGTTTTAATTGGTGTTGGTATTGGTGCACTTATTCATGGTGTTATACCTCAAGCGTGGATATTATCTATTTTAGGAAATAATAATCCTTTCTCAGTTTTAATTGCTACACTGATTGGAGTTCCGATGTATGCCGATATTTTTGGAACACTTCCGGTTGCTGAAGCATTAGTTTTTGCAGGTGTTGGTATTGGTACAGTCTTAGCATTTATGATGGCTGTTACAGCATTATCTTTACCTTCGATGATTATGATCAAAAAGGTGATTAAAACCAAGTTGTTTATCACGTTTGTATCCATCGTTATTGTCGGTATTATTCTTGTTGGTTATGTGTTTAATGGATTAAGTTATTTATTTATATAAAAGGAGAGAATATCATGGAAATTAAAGTCTTAGGTTCAGGTTGTACAAACTGTAAAAAATTATATCAATATGCTACAAAAGCTGTTGAAGAATTAAAGGTTGAAGCAAACGTATTATATATTACAGACCTGATGGAGATTGCAAAAGCGAACTTACTTCGCACACCTGGTCTTATCTTTGACGGTAAGATTGTATCTTATGGTAGAGTACCTGAAACAGAAGAAATTAAAACAATGATTCAAAAGCATTTAGGTTAGGTTAAGTGTATGAGTTTCTTTGAAAAATATCTAACTCTATTTGTCTTAATCTGTATGGCAATTGGTGTTGCTCTTGGTTTTTATATCCCAGAAATACCAGCATTTTTAAACCGTTTTGAAGTTGCATCAGTCAATATTCCTATCGGAATTTTGATTTGGTTGATGATCTATCCGATGATGTTAAAAATCGATTTTTCATCGGTTAAGCGTGTTGGACAAAACCCAAAAGGTTTATATCTAACGTGGGTTGTTAACTGGCTTATTAAGCCGTTTACAATGTTTGGAATCGCATCACTTTTCTTCTTTGTGATCTTCAAAAATATCATACCTATCGATCTTCAAAGAGACTATTTAGCAGGTGCTGTTTTACTTGGTGCTGCACCATGTACAGCAATGGTGTTTGTATGGAGCAGTTTAACTAGAGGTAATCCTGCATATACCTTAGTACAGGTTGCAACCAATGATTTAATCATCTTGATTTTATTTGTTCCAATCGTTGGATTTTTACTTGGTGTAGGTGGTATTTCAGTGCCATGGTTAACATTATTTTTATCAGTATTTTTGTTTGTTGTTGTTCCTCTTGCTGCTGCATCACTCACACGTTATTTAGTGATTAAACATCGAGGATTAACGTTTTACAATGAGAAGTTTGTTCCTAAATTTTCGAAAGTTACGATATCTGGTTTATTGTTAACATTGATCTTAATCTTTTCACTTCAATCAGATTTGATTTTAAATAATCCACTACACATCCTACTGATTAGTATCCCGTTAACGATTCAAACATTCTTGATTTTCTTTATCGCTTATAGTGGTGCAAAAGGATTGAAATTGAGTCATGATGTTGCAGCTCCTGCAGGGATGATTGGAGCAAGTAATTTCTTTGAACTTTCAGTCGCAGTTGCAGTCGCATTATTTCCGTTAAATCCAGGTGTTGCGCTTGCAACGATTGTGGGTGTATTAGTTGAAGTTCCCGTGATGTTAATTTTAGTAAAAATAGCAAATAAAACCAAACATTGGTTTAAAGAAATGGAGATAAATGATGAAAAAAATTAGTGTAGCTTATGTCTGTGTTCATAACAGTTGTAGAAGCCAAATGGCTGAAGCGATTACCAAAGAAATCGCATCCGATTTTTTTGAAGCTTATAGTGGTGGTACTGAAACAAAACCAAAGATTAATCAAGATGCTGTTCGTATTATTAAAAACCTTTATGATGTGGATATGAATCAAACACAACGATCTAAATTAATCGATGAACTTCCAGAAAAATTAGATGTATTAATCACCATGGGTTGTAATGTTGAATGTCCCTTTATTCCATGTGATTTTAGAGAAGATTGGGGTCTTGATGATCCAACAGGTCAACCTGATGAAGTTTTCTTAAATACAGCTGATATCATTAAGAATAAGATTTTATCACTGAAAGAACGCATTGAATCAGGAGAAATTAAAATTAAAAAAGACTAAGCATCGCTTAGCCTTGATAGGGATCTTGAAAAAGGTCCTTTTTTTTACATATTGAGCATTAAAATCATCACGGAGTAACTTGCAATAAGTGCTATCGTATTAGCAACAAGCGCATAGACCATTGCACGATTTTTCGATTTTTCAGACAGATAGAAACGATAAATCACGATTTCAGCACCGAAGATCATCACTTCACCCATGATCAGAACGAAGATTTCTCCTAACCCTGGGAAAATAAAGTATTTCGCTGCAAACATAAATCCGGTTAATGTTAGTTGTGTCACAAGATTGACGATACCAATGAGTTTGTAGCTCTTTTTTTGAACATAGCCAAACAAGAATAAAACGAGAATTTCAATGAAGATCGTTCCAACAATACGTAGTGCTAACTCAAGGGTCATCGTTTGAACAGGGAAAACTTCGTTGATCGTTCCCACATTGACCAAATCTGCATCTAAATCTAAACCTGATACATTAAAGGTAACTTTACTGTTAAACAGTGAGGTTTGAATACGCTTTGAAATGATATAATGTCCATCATCAAAAACGAGCATCACTTTAAATTCACTGGGTGGATTATAAGAATAAATATAATAGTTATCTTGAGGTGATTGATATCTTGAACCCCAAGGAAGAAGTAGACTTGCTGGAACATAGCCTGCTGAATCAAAAGTGAAAAGCATGTTAGGATAATCATTAAATGCATCAGCAACCATCGTTCTGGCATCAGATAAATCATCACCCGTTGGAAGTTCACCTCTCATGAGTAATTCGATATGATACGGTTCATCTATACCAACAATTTCAACATCAAGCGTTCGCTTAGGTCCAAAATCTGCGTTGACAATAAAAAAAGGAATATATAAGAGTAGCGTAATGATGAAGATAAGACTTAAACTTTTTTTCATGATAAAACCTCGCATATAACATCTATCATCATCATATCATAAAATCATGTTTATGCATGTTTTTTCGTGTATAATGAAACTGAAGGGGTGGTTACGATGCTAATTAATGATGTTTTAATTCATGTCAAAAAGAATGAGGTTGAAAAACCTAAAGCGAGTGTGATTATCACGCATGGAATTGCAGAACACTCTGGCAGATATGAAGAAGTTACAGGAAAATTGAATGAAGCGGGATATAGTGTAACCCGTTATGATCTTAGAGGTCATGGTTTAAGTCAAGGTAAACGTGGGGCTTTAAAAAGTTTCCATCAAACCATTGATGATCTTCATGAACTCGTTTTAGAAGAAAAAAAATCGAACCCAGCTAAAATATTCTTAATTGGACATAGCATGGGTGGTTTAATTGTCAATATGTATGCCGTTAAGTATAAAGATGTAGATGGCATTATCTCATCAGCTGCACCGAGTTATTTTATTCCAGATGTTCTACCTTTTAGATTTATTGGGTATAAGTGGCTAGGTTTTTTAACAAAGAAAACGAATTTTGCAGATGATCAGTTATCGCGCATTAAATCGGTTGAAGATGCGTATATTCAAGATCCTTTAAACCTAAAGAAATTTCATTTTTCATTAGCAGGCAATATGTTTGTAGGTGGTGTACGCTTTTTAAATAAACACATGAAATCCTATCAAACACCTGTATTACTCATTCATGGTGAAGCAGATAAAATTGTGCCTGTTCAGTTTTCAAAGCGTCTTTTTGATTTGATTCCTGTTGAAGATAAGAAAATCATCACATATCCGAATGCATATCATGAAATATTTAATGATTTAGACCGTGAAAAAACGTTTACCGATGTCCTTGATTGGCTAAACGAACATACCAAGTGAGGTTAACATGAAGATAGGTTTTATTGGAACAGGTGTGATGGGGAAACCCATGGCACTCCATCTTGCAGATGCAGGTTATGATGTCACCGTATATAATCGCACATTTGATAAAGCAAAAGCACTTGAACCAAAGTGTCATGCAGTGAAAGATTTAAAGGAATCAGTCAAAGATCAAGACGTTATTTTTTCAATTGTTGGTTATCCTAAAGATGTCGAAGATACGTATCTTGAAGTCTTTAAATATGCGAAAAAAGGTGCGATCTTAGTCGATATGACAACATCATCACCAACTTTAGCAAAAAAATTAACTAATCAAGCACTAAAACATGATTTGATCATGCTTGATGCACCTGTTACAGGTGGTGACATCGGTGCGATCAATGCAACACTTTCCGTTATGGTAGGCGGTGATGAAAAAACATTTTTAAAAATCTTACCCATGCTAGAAAAAATGGGTAA
>MIDA01000086.1:0-349 GCA_001830045.1 Tenericutes bacterium RIFOXYA12_FULL_35_10
CAGAATCTCTTTTGTGCAGCGAGGCCTCTGCGATTTCGGCGGGTATAGAAGATGTGGAAAGAACTGAACAACGACGCATTGGACTCTCTGCGCTTCTTGTATTTTATGCCAGGCACCAATCTTTGCCCGAGAGAAACAACCTTGAACATGCTCACCAAATGATGGAAATTGCGGTAACGCTCAACGAGGAGCGGAAGACCAAAGGACTGCCTTCCGTGCCTGGAATTGACGCACAACTTCTTCAAAACATGTCACAATTTGCCGGAGCCGAGATCACCACGGTCTGCTCGTTTTTAGGCGGAGTGGCTGCACAAGAAGGGTTCAAAATCGTTGGGAAGTATACTCCGCT
>MIDA01000086.1:401-6459 GCA_001830045.1 Tenericutes bacterium RIFOXYA12_FULL_35_10
ATCGCCACAACAACAAAACCTAATCCCCAAGCCATATCCGCTAAGCCATTATTTTTTTTAGCTTGAGCGACGATAAATGCAAGGTTAAAGAAAGCAAACAGAGAAACTATCGGAATCCAAATCATGATTGATCCTTTCTGATATAGGCAATCGCAACGGTTCCTATACCTGCGTTCATCGCAACAACCGTTGAGATATCCATCACATAAACCGGTGGAAATCCAATCAGTTTTTCATAGATTCTTTGATACTCAAGTGCACGATCGTTTGCATTTGCATGTACAATCGCATACGTATCAATACCATGTGTCTCAACCATTTCTTTCATATGCTGATAAATTTTTTTATTAGCTGATTCAACAGATAAAGCTTTTGCAAAAATGATACCAGCACCATCTTCATCGATTGAAATAACAGGTTTTAAATGCATTAAATTGGCAATCGTTCCACTGACTTTGGTAAGTCTGCCTGATTTCACCATGTATTTAAGCACTTTAACACTGACTAAAATTTTTGATTTGGCTGTTAGTGAAGCAATCTTTTCTGTAATCTGATCAATCGGTAGTCCTTGTTCAATCAGTTGTGCAGTTTTTAAAACAAGCAAGCCTTCGGCACCTGAATTTTGTTTACTGTTAACGATCTGAATGTTTGCATCCTTAAATTTCTTTGATGCTTCAACAAACGAATTATACGTACCACTCATCTTTTCTGAAACTGTGACGACAATGATATCTTTATAATACGTTGTCAAAAATGAGAAGAAGTTTTCTAAAGATTTGACATTAGGTTGTGCAGAGCTCGGATATACTTTAAGTTCATCCATCATTTCATAAAAACGAGAGCTTTGAATCGTGACTTTATCTAAATAGTCACTGTCATTGATCTTAAGGTTAATTGGAATTTGATGGATTTGATAGTGATCAATCATTTCTGCTGGAAGATCTGCAATAGAATCTGTCACCAAAGCAATGTTGTATTTTTTGTGGTTGACTGCTTCAAACTGTCTTTTCATATCGTCTACTTTTTGTTCAGAAATGCGTGCAACACCATCTAAATATTTAAATACTTCAGCAGGTTGATCGGTATGAATGTGAATGCGAATCGTTTTTGAACTACCAGCAACCACTAATGAATCTCCTAAAGGAAGAAGTTTCTCTCTAACACCTTCTAAATCAAGGTTTTCACCACGAATAAGCGCTTCAGTACAATATCTAAATTGTGAGTCTTCTAAATGATCCACATGAATTTCTTCAACTGCATCATGTTCAGTAATCACAACATCTTCACCTTTAAACGCTTTGATAAAGCCTTCAATGAAATGAACAAAGCCTTTAGCACCCGCATCAACGACATGATTTTCTTTTAATACAGCTAATTTTTCAGGTGTATTTGCAAGTTCTTGTTTAAGTACTTCAAAAGCTTGCATAAAAAGTTCGATGGCATTATTGGTTGCTTTTTTAAATTCATTTAGAGCATGTGCCCATGTACGCATGACGGTAATCATCGTACCTTCAACAGGTTTGCTGATCGCTTTGTAGGCATACGCATATGCTTTTTCAGATGTTTCAATCAAACTTTCTAAACTGGGATCATTTGTTTTCAATCCTTCAGCAAAACCATTAATATAAGATGCGAAAATAATACCTGAATTACCACGCGCACCAACGATCGCAGCATCCACAATAGATTGCATCGTTTCAGAAAGTGTTTCTCCTAATTTTGCGCGCTCTAAAATAGCAAGCATCATCGATGCTAAATTGGTACCTGTATCTCCATCTGGAACAGGAAAAACGTTAATTGCATTCAGTTCATTTTTTTCAGAGATGACATTTTTTGCACCAACCATGAATGATTGGTAGATGAGTTCATTCGTTAATGTTAATGTAGCCATAGCCTATACCTCAACTAAACCATTGATTTACGAAGAATGTAAGTGTTGATACAGAAGCACCTAAAAAGGTTCCCCATGCTAAATCGATAATGGTAATTTGGATTGGCCAATCTCTTAATGTTGCAAGATTGGTTAAATCATAGGTCGCATAGGTCAAGAAACCTAGAAGCGCACCAAGAAGTAACGCCTTTGTCCAAGCACCTTCAGTAACTGCTGGAGAAATGACGAAGAAAACAAGTCCTCCAATGAAGAGTAAATAGAAAATGATAGCTGCAACCCAGTTGACATTGTCAGCCATGAGATGGCCTAACTGCTTTTGATATAAGTTTTTTGCGATCAAACCTAACCAGACTAAATCGATAGCGAAAAATAAAACAAAGGCTATTCCATATAATTTGAAAAATTGTGACATTGTAAAGCCTCCTTTATATTCTCATCTTATCATAAATTTAATGAAATATAGTGTTTACTGCTTCTAGAAAAAATATAGATAGTCACAAAGTCATGTCATTATTAGGTTACACATACCTATGGTATAATAAAATAGAACGCACAAGGAGGATTCTATGATACTCATTAGACACCATAACGAAGGAAACCTAAAACCTTATTTCTATTTTGCATTAGAAGAGTATGTGCTCACCCACCTTTTAAAAAATGATGAAACCTATTTTTTTACATGGGAAATCCATGGGGTTGTCATTGGGAAAAATCAGGTGATCGAAAACGAAGTCAATTTAGCTTACTTAAAAGAACATCAAATCGATGTTTACCGAAGACCTACGGGTGGTGGATGTGTTTACGCAGATCATCGTAACACCATGTTTTCCATCATTACTAAAAGAGCAAATAAAGAGTTCACATTCAAGACATATCTCTCTAAAATCATCGACTCCATGAAACTACTCAATATTCATATCGAATTCTCAGGTCGAAACGATCTCTTATTTGAAGGTAAAAAGATTTCAGGTAACGCTTTTTTACAAAACAAATATGGCATGCTTATGCATGGGACTTTTCTTTATGATTGTGATTTAGAAACGATGGTTCGTGCCATTACACCTAGTGATGAAAAATTGGTTTCTAAAGGGATTGATTCTGTTCGTTCGAGGGTAACCAATCTTAAACCTTATTTAAATGGTCTTTCGCAAGAACAACTCATTAAACATTTTGAAAACACATTAACCTATCAAACCTATGAATTAAGTCAAGAAGAAATTAAAACCATTCAAGAAATGGCTAAAAAATATGAATCAAAAGATTGGATATACAAAAAACAGCCTGCATATACAAAAATCTTAAAAAAGAGAATACCAGGTGGTTTATTTGAAATCAAACTTGATTTAGAAGAAGGTATCATCAAGAGTATTGCTATTCAAGGAGATTTCTTTGATACACAATCACTTAAAACCTTTGAAGATGCATTTATCAATCAACCTTATGATAAAAAAACAGTGGATGCTATTTTACAAAATTATCCGATTGAATCTTTTATCCTAGATGCGAAAACAGATGATCTTAAATCACTTCTTTATGAAGGAATACTTGGCGAATAAATGATTTTCCATAAAAAAAGATCAAACATGCAAAAGAACACAAAAAATTGACACCATTTTTAAATATTCGTTATAATAGAAGAGAAGGCGAAAGGTGGTTTAAGTTATGAAGGAAAAGAAACAAAAGAAACAATCCGTCGACACTGAAATCGCAACTGAGGATGGCATCGTTGAAATCAAAAAGCCAAATAAAAAAGAGTTAAAACTTGCAAAAAATCGTCAGAAGTATACACAAAAATATTTCACCAAATTTTCTGGTCGTGCACAAGAATCTTATGATGATATGCTTAATGCAGATTATCAAAAGATGATTGAACATGCACATGAGCTTTCCAGCATCAATGAAATGAGTTATTCTTCAGTGATGATGATCACCATTCCGGATGCTTTTGATCAAACAAGCAAAGTCAATTATCGTCTTGATAAGAAGGATGATGGCACATATACACTCCTTTATGACCAAGCACTTGTAACCATCCTTTTCTTCGGTGATGACGTCTTATATTACTACCAGGGAAATGTCGATCACAGAAATGGTCATATCGCTTATGATGTTTCTGGTGAGTTTAATTATTTTGATGTTGTTCATATGGAAACAGCACTGAAATATGACCGTCCAGTCCATCCTAAATATTTAACTTTAGACTTAGAAATTGGCTTAACTGATGGAACAATGGTTCCATTCCACCTACGTAATCATCGTATTCATGATGACTATGATTTAAAGACATTACTCACTGATCAAGAGAAAAAATTACTTGATACATTGAAACAAAAAGTGCGTGAAAGTAGACAGTTATAAAAACCCATAAAGGATTTTAAATAATATGTGCTCATCATTGACATTTAACCTATAATTTTGTATAATACTTTCGTTGAGGTGATATTGATGATATTTTCAATCCATCAGTTAAAGGAAGTTAAAACACTTAACTTCACATATGACTATAAAGATCATCTCAAAAATGTGGTTGATATGCTTTCGATTGAACCCGCGCATATTACTGCAAACCTTAATTGGATAGAAGATGAGTTAATCATGGACATTCATGTCGATGTCAACATGGTTTTAGCGTGTTCAAAAACATTAAAACCTGTACCATTTGAAATGAGTTTCGATGCTGAAATTATCTTTGGTTCCACAGAAGATAGTGATTTTCCACTATCAGATCCACTTGAGCTGGCCGATATTATCTTTGGATATATCGTTTCAGAAAAACCGTTTACCATCTATCATCCAGATGCGATGAATACCTCTTTTGAAAAAGAAAGAAGTCCACATCCCGCATTTGCAGATTTAGATAAGACTTTCAAAAAATAGGAGGTGAACAGATGGCTGTTCCATTTCGTAGAACGGGTAAGACTGCTAAGAGAAAGAGAAGAACTCATTTCAAGTTAACTGCTCCTGCTTTAGTTGTTTGCCCACAAACTGGTGAATTTACATTGCCACATCGTGTAACACCAAACAGTGGTTATTACAAAGGACAACAAGTATTAACCAAGAAAGAATCCAAGAAGGATTAAGGAAGGGTGCCATAGGCACCTTTTTCTTTCATGAATTGACAAGTGTCTTCATTTCATAGATAATGAAGGTGTTGAGGTGAACAATGAAACATATAACCGTCTTAAAAAATGAAGCAATTCATTATCTACATATTAAACCCAATGGCATTTACGTGGATGGCACTTTAGGTGGTGCTGGCCATAGTAAGTGTATTTTAGAACAACTTAATCAAGGTTTTCTTTTTGCATTCGATCAAGATCAGTTTGCGATTGATTACGCAAAACAGGTATTAAAAGATTTTGCACGTTTTGAGATTATTAAATCAAATTTTAGATATTTAAAGTCTGAACTCGAAAAAAGACAAATTAAAGAAATTGATGGATTACTTCTTGATTTAGGTTTATCATCTTTTCAAATTGATGATGAGTCAAGGGGGTTCACCTATTTAAAAGATACGACACTTGATATGCGTATGGATCAAAGTCAAGAACTTACGGCAGAAACGATTGTTAATACCTATTCACTAGATGAATTAGCAAAGATTTTCTATGTTTATGGTGAAGAAAAGAATAGTTTTAAAATTGCACGTAAAATCATTGATCAAAGACCACTTCATACCACCATGGATTTAGTTAAGATTTGTGATCAAGTGAATTATAAAGAAAAAGGACATAGCTCAAAAAGAGTTTTCCAAGCATTAAGGATAGCAGTTAATGATGAACTTCATGTCTTAGAAGATGTGTTAAAAGATGCTGTATCGATGTTAAAACCTGATGGAAGGCTCGTGGTGATTACGTTTCACTCTTTAGAAGACCGTATCGTTAAACACTTTTTTAGAGATGAATCAGAAGTTGATCCTATTCTGAAAAAATTACCGATGGTTACAGAAGATTCATCCAAAACAGAAGTTTTAACGAGAAAACCTATTTATCCATCAGATGAAGAGATGGAACAAAATCCGAGAAGTAAATCTGCAAAACTTAGAGCACTCAGAAAAAAATAAACAATAAAAAAGTCACTGATGTGACTTTTCGTTTTTAACTAAATGAAATAAAAATTATTTTGTTTTCTTGTTTGATGCTGAAATAATGATACGAATATATTCGA
>MIDA01000087.1:0-17332 GCA_001830045.1 Tenericutes bacterium RIFOXYA12_FULL_35_10
AGATAAATGCATCGCATTTGATAAGGTTAATCCCATGATGCCTTCAACACCGGGTGACATCAAAGGTTCTTGGTGCAAGATGTGATTAACAAAGTTTTGTAAAATGATGTTATGTTGAATCCCCCATGGATTTTCTTTGACATCATACGTTATTCTTTCATGTGGTGGAACTGCAAACAGATTTTCATGACGCTCTTTGTCAAAGACTGATTCATCCATGAGTAATTTATCAAAGATAAGTCTTCCGTTTTCAGCTAAAAGACGACCTTTGCTTCCTACAACTTCTAAACGGTTTGTTCCTGGAGCATCGAATGTACTTGTTATAAAAACACCTGATGCGCCATTCGCATATTTCATTAAAGTGGTCACATCATTTTCAACAGCAATATGTCTATGAGCTCCAAAAGCCATATGTGATAAAACTTTTTTAGGCATACCAAACATCCAACATAGGAGATCGAGTTGATGTGGTGCTTGATTTAATAAGACACCACCACCTTCTTTTTCCCAAGTTGCTCGCCAACCACCACTTTCATAATAGGAAGTGCTTCGATACCAGTTTGTAACAATCCAATTCACTCTTCTAAGTTCACCGAGTTGATTGGTATCCATTAGTTCTTTAATTTGCTGATAAACAGGATTGGTTCTTTGATTAAACATAATTGAAAAAATTAAGTCTGATGCTTTTGCCTTTTCATTTAAAATTCTGACATTCTTTGTAAAAACACCAGCTGGTTTTTCAATAAGTAGATGCTTATTGTGTTTTATTACTTCTAGTCCTAATGTTGGATGATCATAATGTGGGGTAGCAATAATGACTGCATCGATTTCTTTGTCTTGGATAAACATATCAAAATCATGATATAGTTTAACCCCTTCAAATTTTTCTGCCCATGCGATTCTCTTTTCATCTATATCCATCACTGCATAGAGCTTTGCGCCAGTAATCTTTCCTGCATAAAGTGATTCGGCATGAAAACTTCCCATGTTACCAATACCAACGATACCTATCTTAAGTTCTCCCATATTCGACTCCTTAGTGAAACGTTTCATTTAATTTGTAAAAAAAATATAAAACGCTTACAATTAAACACACTTATTATACTAGACTTTATGATAAAAGACAATTCAACTTTATAAATTGTTAAGAAATAACTGAAAAAAAGCTTCTTTAGTTGCTAAAAAAGCATCGAATCCCGTTCTATATTTACTATGCATTGTGATATTTGTTTCAAGTTCACGTAAATAATTAAATTCATAAAGATGAGGTTCTAACGTGTATAATCCTTGATAGTTCATCGTTTGACATAAATGGATGAGTTCTCTCAACTTCCCGTCACCTGTTCCAATTAAAACATTGATCTTTGTTTCATAAACGGCATCCTTCATATGCATATCAACAACCGCATCTTTAAGCCTATGAAAACATGAAACAGGATTTTCTCCCACTTGAACAAAATTAGCGGGATCAAAGGCAAGTTTAAAAAGTGGATGCGCTAATTCTTGATATATTTGTAAACAAAAGGTCGATTTATCTCCATAAATATCTTTTTCATTCTCATGCATAGCTATAATGCCATGTGGTTCAAGCTTTGTCATAACGCGTTTTAAAAATGAAATAACAGACAAAAATGTCTTTGGCTCATGATCTTTAACAAACAAACTAAAAAGACGAAGATGTTTCACCTCAAGAAGATTCATTATTTTAATAAGTTCATCTAGTTTATGAATTTGCTCATCTTGAGCAAAAAGATGATCAACATCTACTTTTCCTATGGGTGATCCAACAGATGCAACAATAATCTGATAACGTTTAAGTATGGGTAAAATATCTTTTTGAAATTCATCATAAGTAAAATCTAAAATGTTTTTTCCATTTATACTTCTAAGTGTGATTAAATTCATACCAAGCTCAGATAATCGCATGCACTGCTCTTCAAAGTCAGATGCAATCTCATCTGCAAAACCTGTCAGTTTAATTCTATCCATAACTTCTTCTCCTCAAACGTTTCAGTAACTCGGATAACCTTAAATTTATTCTATCATGAGTCCTCAAAAATGATAAAAAAAAGTGGTTCATTTAACTGAACCACTTCATTTATTCACCTTGACTAACCATTTTTTGCTTCTTATCTAAGATCTTTTTCATCCAAATACCAATGAAAATCATGAGAAGACCAGAGGGTAATGCAGGTAACAATGTGTAATTAAAACATACTTCTAAACTGAGTTTGAAGAGATCAAAATAACGTATAGCAGCAAATGCTAATACTGCAAGTAATATGACAAACAGTCCAATTGCTTGTAAAATATCATGTAACTTTAAAGGTTTTTTTGTTTTAGCAACTAGGATCTCACCATTTAAATCGATGTCTTGAATCTTTCTGTTATCCTTATGTTCTACTGGAATCCACTGGACATCACCAAAGAGTGCAACGATCATTAAGAAAATACTAATCAGAGAGAACCATGGTGAAACGAGTACATAAAATAAAGTTTTATAAAAACTGCAGTGGATTTGTTTTCTTTCACGGAAAACAATTAATGCTGCTCTAACTAAATTACTGACATATGAAGATCCCCAGTAAGTTCCAAAACCAATCAAAACAGCACTCCAACTAAAATCTTTAGTTATCCAAATACCAATAACAAGACTTGCTGTTGCATAGGCTATATTAAGTAAAAACGTTAAGAGTGGATAGGGCATTATATAGAAAAGCATATCGTAGTTCGTAAAACTCTTATGTTTAAAAATCCCCTTAAATAAAAGTAGCCATGTTTTTGCAAAGACAACTAAACGTCCTCTTGTCCATCTGACTCTTTGTCTAAAACCTACTTTAAAACTTGTTGGTTGTTCATCATAATGGATCGCAGCTTCACAGTATCCAATCTTAATGTTATCCGCTGTCATATACATCGTCAATTCAGAATCTTCTGTAAGTGAATGATACTTCCAACCATCTTTAATCAGGTGTGATGAAATCATAAAACCAGTACCTGCTAAATGCGTGCCCGTTCCCATTAATTGTCTAGGACGATGGTTATAAACGGTTCTACCATAAAAATGAATGGCGTAAGCAGATGACACCCAGTTTGTTTCAAAATTTTTTGAATTACGATAACTTGTAACAATGTTTTGATTAACGACAAAAGCTTTATTCATTTCATGGATGTAGTTCACATCAAGTAGATTATCCGCATCGAAAACAAAGAATGCATCGTATGATGTAATGACATAATCTTTTTCAATGTGATTAAAAAGAAATTCCAAAGCCCAACCTTTACGTTTCTTTGTTTCATCAAAGCGTTCGTAAACATGAGCACCTAAAGCTCTAGCAATGTCTGCTGTTTGGTCGGTGCAGTTATCTGCAACAACAAAAATATCAATTAAACTCTGATCATAAGACTGTTGATGGATACTTTCGATTAAGTTTCCAATCACTTTTTCTTCATTTCTTGCTGGTATGACGATACCATAACGTTTTTTTATTTCTGTTTCTGGAAATATTTTTGATTTAAAGAGTAAACCCACAATAAATTGAATGGATTTATGAAAATTAAGTACACCTAAGCTTGCGCCTAGGATGATGATAATGGTGTTAAGTTGTTGCATAAAAACCCCCACATTTCTTCGTTGTTTATAAGATGGTAGCCTCGATCATTCTAACATAAAAGTATGGTTTAACATAGACCTTTTTTCATGAATTACATTTTAATGCGACATAATACATCGATTTTTGCTATGAAAGTGGTTGAATTAAATCCCCCATTGTATATGCCTATTTCTAGTTTATCATAATCTTATCCTCAAAATGAAGGTATTTTGAAACCATTGAGTAGACAACTTAATCTTTTTCATATAAGATATATGCATATAAACGATATCCCATACTATGAAAAGTGAGATCCATTTATGAAAACTAAACATCATCAAAATTTGTTTGGATTTATGCATGAATCATTTAAACTGATGAAAAAAAGACCGATCATCTTTATTTTGATTTTGATCGCATTACCGACAATCTACTTAATCGTGTATGCGACAGGTGGTATTAAGTACGTGTATTCACACACGATGTATATTACGATCGTATTAGCCGGGATTTATTATGGTCTTTTCTTTGGCGGTCTCACAGGTTTACTTGCAGGTATATTATTAGGACCATTAATGCCTATCGATACGCTTACTGGTGAGATGCAAGAACCCTTTAATTGGATATATCGCTTAATCATGTTTATCTTAATCGGAAGTATTATCGGATATGCATCTGATAAACTCAGAAAAGACACCAAACGCATTGAAGTTTTAATGTCATCTAACCAAGAAACAAAAGTACCCAACACCAATTACCTTAAAAAGATGAGTGAAACTTTTACATCTAACACGTATACAATCATCACGATATTAATCAATAATCACCATAATATCATCGACTTACTTGGCATCTCACTTTATCATGAGCTGATTTATCAACTCTATGTGGATCTTCAATCAAACTGTAAAGATGGCGTCATCATCACACAGGCTGATAGTAATAAGTTATGGCTTGTTGTTCCTAAAGAAGATTTAGATGCTGAAATTAATCATCTCATGCAACTTTTAAACAAACCTAGACAAATCAGACAAATCCCCCTATACATTGATTTTTCAGTGGGTGCAGTTCTATGTTACGAAGTTGGTTTAATCAAAAACTTTAAAGTGTTTGAATTAAGTGATACTGCAGCGCGCCATGCGCAAGTTCAAAATTTACCTTATTTCTTTGGTGATCAAGATAAACAACGCAAAAAAGGCGAATATGATCTTCTCGCAAGTTTTAAAAATGCATTAAACAATGGTGAAATCTATTTAGTTTATCAACCCAAAATTGATTTATCAACGATGAAACCTTATGGTTTAGAAGCTTTAATTCGATGGAATCACCCTGAAAAAAAGATGATACCACCTGATGTATTTATCCCTCTTGTCGAAGAAACGAAATTGATTCATATCTTAACGGATTGGGTTCTAACAGAGTCACTGATTAAAGAAAAAGAGCTCATTCACTTAGGACTTCATATTCCAATTTCCATTAACATTTCAGGCAAAAATCTCTATGATCCACAATTTGAATCAAGAACGATGTCAATCATTAAAGATTTAGCAGTCCCCGTTGAATACATCGAATTTGAACTAACTGAATCAACGTTAATGGTTAATCCACAAGATAGCAAAAACATTCTACAAGATTTTGCAAATTTAGGAATTCATATTTCACTTGATGATTATGGTTCTGGTTATTCTTCGCTTTCCTATATCACACAGTTCCCCATTAGAACCATCAAAATCGATCGTCATTTCATGAAGGATATGTCTACCAATCCTGAAATGCATGAAATCGTTAAATCAACGATTGCACTCTTTAAGACACTGAACTACAAAGTGGTTGCTGAAGGTGTAGAAACGATGGATGTCGTTGAATTACTTAAAGATTTCGAATGTGATTATGCACAAGGGTATTTCTTTGCGAAACCCATGGAATCACAAAAAATCACTGAATGGCTTAAAAACGTTTTGAATAAATAGAAAAAAAGATTGCGAATGATGAACTCATCTCACATTCTTTTCATTAAATTTTTTAAATTGATGTCTTTCCTTTTGCATAAAATCTAGCAATCTGTGCAGCTAATCTTGCGTTGTTATAGACTAACTCGATATTGGATTCTAGTGAGTCCCCACCGGTAATATCTTTAATCCTTGAAAGTAAGAATGGTGTTACATCTTGACCTCTTACACCTTTTTCATTAGCTTCTAAAAGAGCTTTTTCAATGGCTTCATCAATGACATGGTGATCCATGCTATAGGCTTCAGGAATCGGATTTGCAACAACAATACCACCCCTTAAACCTAATCCCCATTTTGCTTGCATGAGTGATGCAATCTCTTCGGGTTGATCTAATCTATAGTTAACTTTAAATCCCGATGTTCTGGAATAAAATGCAGGAAGTTGATCCGTTTGATAACCGATCACTTCGACGCCTTTTGTTTCTAAATACTCCATCGTTAATCCTAAATCTAAAATTGATTTTGCCCCTGCACAAATCACAGTAATATCAAGTTCTGATAACTCTTCTAAATCGCGTGATATATCAAAGGTTTCTTGTGCACCACGATGCACACCACCAATACCACCGGTTGCAAACACTTTGATTCCTGCCAGGTTTGCAATGAGTGATGTTCCTGAAACAGTAGTTGCACCCATCTTCTTTTGTGAGATCACGTAACCAAAGTCACGTTTTCCGACTTTATAGACGTTTTTAGCCTTAGCAAGGTACTCGATTTCATCTTCCGATAAACCCACTTTAATAACGCCATTTAAGATGGCAATCGTTGCGGGTACTGCACCTTCTTTTCTGATGATATCTTCAACTTCTTTTGCCATCTTCACATTATCGGGATAGGGCATACCATGAGAAATAATGGTTGACTCTAGTGCGACAACAGGTCTTTTTTCATGCAATGCTTTTTTCACTTCTAGTGAGATTTGAAATTCTGGTTTCATAGGTTTAACTCCTTTATAGTTTCTTCTAATTTTTGATCTGATAAATCAGGTGAGACTGCGTGTTCATCAATTAGATTTAGACACGCGTTTCCAATGCCGTAAGATACTAAATCTTTTTTATGAATCGTTGCATAAATGACTCCCGCAAAAAAGGCATCCCCTGCACCTGTTGAATTAATGACTTTAATGGGGACTGATGATCTAAATAATGCCATATCTTGGCTTGCATAATAAACCCCTTTTTCACCTAATGTTAAAAAGATTTCTTTAACACCTTGATCGATGAAAAACTGTCCTAATTGATCTAGTCCTTCAAATGAATCTTCACCAAATCCAGCAATCGTTTTCGCTTCTATGAAATTCATTTTAAGTGTATGTATATACTTTAAAAATGGTTTGAGTTTACTTGCTTTTTGACCTGAAATGGCATCAACATAGGATTTATGTGCATATGATTTTAAAAGGTAACCAAGTAAATCATTTGATAAATTTGTATCTAAGACAATCAGTTCTGCTTCATCTAAAATCTTTTGATACTTCATGATATCCTCATGTTTAACGGATGCAATCTCATCCATTAAAGCGACCCCGATCATGTCTTCACCTAATTCATTAATGATCGAGACATAAAGTGGTGTTTCATTAATTTCAATAGGTAAGATCTTAAGTCCTATCTTTTGTGCTTGATCTAAAATCATGTGTACATAACCATCATGTCCTAAAGGTGTAATCAGTGTTGTAGGTATGTGGAGTCTTGCTAAGTTTTCAGCAATATTTCTACCAACACCACCTAATGATTTTTTCATGAAACCTGGATTTGAATCATAAAGATGCATCTTTTGATGTGGGTAGAGAAAAAGATCAATCACCGATCCACCAACGACAACAACCTGGCTCAATCAAACCACCTCCATTTAACTTCATTATATCATGAACAAAAAGAGACAAGTCCCCCCAACTTGTCTCTTAGTTCAATTAAGAAATAGCGTTCTACTTCCCAACATTAAACCCACTCATCATCCATAAATTATTCTATCACAACCATATAGAGTTGTTCAATCCTTATTTTCATGCTTTTTTTAAACGATGTTCCATTCGCTTTCCTATACTAAACCATTATCTTTATGCTATACTAAACATAGTGAGGTGAGCTTATGTATCAACCAAAATTCTTTAATCCTGAAATAAATTTACTTTTAGATGCGCTTCTAACATTAAAATCTAAAGATGAAATGATGCGCTTTTTAGAAGATGTCTGTACCATCAAAGAGATCACGGATATGGGTCAACGCTTTACCGTAGCTAAACTACTTTCAGAAAAAATTCCTTATCATACCATCGTTGAACAAACAACAGCTTCAACAGCAACCATCTCACGTGTGAATAAATCTTTGATCTATGGTGCTGAAGGTTATATCATTGCTTTAGAACGATTAAAAAAATAAGACTGAATGGCGAATATACTCGCCATTTTTATTTTGTATACGTTTTCACAAAACTACCACTTTACTATACTAAAGCATTGAATTATAATAGGTGGCAGAGGTGAATTACATATGAAAAAAATATTAGGATTAGGTTTGGTTTTTCTCTTTGGAATTTTCTTAGCTTCATGTCAAACTCAAGGTGTCATTAATACTTGGGCTGACATTGAAGACCGTGGTTATTTCATCGTTGGTTTAGATGATACATTCGCTCCGATGGGATTTAGAGATTCTGAAGGCAATTTAGTTGGTTTTGATGTCGACTTAGCTAAAGAAGTCTCTCGTCGTTTAGGTGTTGAAGTGCGTTTTCAACCGATTGATTGGGATGCGAAAGTGTTAGAACTAAATGCGGGGACAATCGATATGATTTGGAATGGATTAACCATCACTGAATCAAGATTAGAAGAAATGAGTTTCTCATTTCCTTATATTGCCAATAGCCAAATCATTATGGTAAAAGCAGGTTCTACCATTGAGACAATGGATGATCTTATTGGTAAAACCGTAGGTGTGCAAATTAGCAGTGCATCAGATGATGCTGTATCAAGTAGTGAGATTTTTGATGATTTAGGTGATTATGAGCGTTATGATACGTTTAATTTAGCCTTAATTGAACTCACAAACGGAACGATTGATGCAGTTGTCATTGATGAAATCATGGGAAGATATATCATCAGTCAAAATCCTTCTTTATATGAAGTTTTAGAAGACAATTTTGGTGATGAAACATATGGCGTAGGTTTTAGATTAGAATCAACAGATATTAGAGATCAAATCAATGCAGCGTTAATTGCTATGATTGAAGATGGAACAGCAGCAGAAATTTCAACAACTTGGTTTAATGAGGATATCTTTTTAACTAATGAATGAGTATCTTGATGTTATTCTATATCTTGGTAAAGGGGCACTTGTGTCCCTTCAACTTTTCTCTGTTACCTTACTATTTAGTTTCCCGCTTGCAATCATCTTGATGTTTCTTTATAAAAATAACCGGTTTTTAAATAAGATCATCCGCTTTTATACCTGGTTATTTAGAGGAACACCACTCATGCTTCAACTTTTCTTCTTTATGTTTGGACTTCCTGTGTTTAATATACGGTTAGACCGGATGATGGTCGCATATGTCGGTTTTATTTTAAACTACGCCGCTTATTTTGTTGAAATCATTAGAGCGGGTATCGAATCATTACCCCATGATCAAGAAGAATCAGGTCAAGTGGAAGGTGCATCACAATTTCAAGTATTTCGCTATATTTTGCTTCCACAAGCCATTCGTAAAGAGATTCCAACGATTACAAATGAAGTGATTACGTTGATTAAAGATACCGCACTTGTCACGGTGATTGCCTTATCTGAACTACTTAGAAACATGAAAGAAGTTGTCTCCAGAGATTTTACGATTTATCCCTTCTTCTTTGCTGCACTCTTCTATTTATTTTTTAGTTATATCATTATTAGAGTCTTTCGTTTCATTGAAAAAAAATATATCAGTCCGCAAATTGCGTAAAAAAATGGATGCTATCATCCATTTTTCTTTTTTGTATATCGGTAACTTGCATCGTATAATTTAAATCCAATATCTTGATAGAATTTAGTGTTTGATCCTACAAAGATTGCTTCAGCACCATCTTTTTTTACTTCATTGATCGCATGATAGATACACGCTTGAGCTAAACCTTTTCTTCTGTGATCAGGAACGGTTGCTACCGGTTCAATCAGTGCTGTTTTAGATCCTTCGATAAACCAGATACCTGCATAAGCGACATAATGAGTGTCATGATGTGCAGCAAATGTATATTTTTTCTTAAAGTGTGGTGAAGAGGTCATGCTTTTTCTGTCTTCTAATTCTTGTTTCGTATAAGTGATTTCTGGTCCATGATTAAATCCTAACCAGAGCGCATGATGAATTTCTTCTAATCTATAATCTTCTTCGAGTGATCTAATCTGATACCCTCCTGGTTTGGGGAGTTCAAAATCTTTTATAGAAAACCATGAGATTGGATCCATCCAATCCATTTTCTCATACCCTTTTTGTTCAAGAAGAGTTGTGATGAATGGGTCATGTGGAATAATTAGATCTCCCTCAAAATGAGTGTCAAAATAATCGACCATCAAAGCTTTGAGTTCTGGATTTTGATCATAGATGGCAAACCATGTACCAGGATCATCTTCAAAGGTAAGAATTCCTGAAATCTCATTGTCTTCGTTTCTAAATATAATGATCTGATCTAAGGTTTCGTCTTTCATGCAGTCTCTTGCGAACATCCATTCAAAACGACTCCAATGAATCGTTAAAAATCGGTAATGATCATTATGTTTTTTAATAAAGCGAATAACTTCAAAAAATGTTTCGTGATATGCATGATTCTTCGGATAGCAACTGATTGTATATGTCATGCTAAAAACCTTCTTTCTTATCTTTTAATGATGATTACATCCATGATCATGAACATGTGATGTGCATAAGGATTCATCTGATTTAAGTAAACCCTTAACATATAAATTCATGACATCATCGATATAACCTTCTGCTCCCATGAGCATTGAAATGCCTTTAGCAGTAAACTTTTCATAAGCCTTAATTCCCATCTTTCCGCATATCAAAACGTCCGGATCAAGTGAACAAACAACTCTTGGAATACCTTCATGCTCGTGCCCTATGACACTAATGGTTTCAATTTTTTCATAAAAATCGCCATAAACTTCATAAAGACTTACCTGCTCTGACTGCCCCATATGCTTTGAGACGACACCTTCATGACATACGATACAAACCCTCATTTTGTTCTCCATTTCCATATGGAAAAAGGTTCCTTTTGGAATCACTTTTTCATATTTAAATATCTATCTAAATTTTTTTGGATAGTCATATAAATGATTTAATTTTTTTGTAGACGTATAGAATGTTCACTCTTATTGTAGTCTATCTTTTACAATCAGTCAACCCTCGAAAAAAAAGAAGACACAATGAGAATCGTGTCTTCTTATATCTCTAAAATTTAAACATTTTTCAAAACGATTGCAGTACCCATACCGCCACCAATACAAAGTGATGCTAAACCGAGGTTTGTTCCTCTTTTTTTCATCTCATGAATTAAGGTAACTGTAATGCGTGCGCCACTCGCTCCAACAGGATGTCCGATCGCGATTGCGCCACCGTTGACATTTGTTTTATCAAGAATTGATTGATAATTAACACCTAAATCAGCTGATAATTCTTTAACAACACCTAAACTTTGGGCTGCAAAAGCTTCATTTAATTCAAGTAAACCAATCTCATCAAGTTTTAATCCTGTGCGTTTTAATACATTTTTAACTGCGCCAACAGGACCTAATCCCATGACTTTGGGATCGACACCTGCTTGATCAACACCAACCACTTCAACTAAAGGAATGAGTCCGTGTTTTTTCACTGCTTCTTCACTGGCAAGCATCACATAAGCTGCGCCATCATTAATGCCTGATGCGTTACCTGCAGTCACAGATCCATCCTTTTTGAAGGCTGGTCTAAGTGTCGCTAATTTTTCTAATGATGTTTTTCTGTTTGGATATTCATCTTTATCAAACATGATGACTTCTTTACCCACTTTAACTTCAATACCAACAACTTCATCATTAAATCTGCCTTCATCGACTGATTTAATAGCTTTAGCTTGAGAGTTATAAGCGAAAGCGTCTTGTTCTTCACGTGTGATGTGATGTTTATCTGCGATATTTTCTGCAGTAATGCCCATATGAATGCCATCATAGGCATCGGTTAATGCATCATAAATCATATGGTCAATCACTTCGAAATTACCCATTTTATACCCACTTCTTCCTTTAGCAGAAAGTAAGTGTGGAGCTTGACTCATGGATTCAGTTCCACCTGCAACAATCACGTTTGCCCATCCAGCTTTAATCTTTAAATAAGCATCCATAATCGCTTTCATTCCTGAACCACATACCATATTAACGGCATACCCAGGAGTTTCAACAGGGAAACCTGCTTTAATCACAACTTGTCTTCCAATACCTTGACCTTGTCCTGCAGGTAAAATATTACCTGAAATCACTTCATCAACGACCTTAGGATCAAGTTTTGTATCCGCCATGATTCTTTTTACGACATGTGCACCAAATTCAGCAGGAGATACATTGCTTAGGGATCCTAAGAAACTACCGACTGCAGTTCTCTTGGCTGCAACAATATAAACTTTAGACATGATAACCCTCCCTTAGAAAAGGAGTAAACCTAAACCGATGATAATACCAGAATAGAGTAATACGATTAAACAGTAACCCATAATATTCTTAGCACCTAATTTAGCAATACCAAGTGCAGGAAGTGCCCAGAATGGTTGAATCATGTTTGTCCATGCATCACCCCAAGCAATTGACATCGCAGTTTTCGCTGCATCAACGCCTAAAGCTGCACCAGCTGGCATCATAATTGGAGCTTGAACTGCCCATTGACCGCCACCTGAAGGAACGAAAATGTTAACAATACCTGCAGATAAGAAGCTAAATAATGGGAATGTCGTTGTATTAGAAATGTTAACGAAGAAATCTGAAATAGCGCCTGCTAATGAGATTTGGTTAACTGCACCTTTATAAGTCATGATACCCATAATACCTGCATAGAATGGGAATTGCAATAAGATACCACCAACGCTCTTCGCTGCATTGTTGACTGCGCGTACAGTGTTAATTGGTGTACCATGTAAAAGGATTGCTGTAAATAAGAAAATAAAGTTAACGATATCAAGGTTTAGTAAGAAACCATTCTTAACGAAATAAAGAACGATAAATAAGAATCCAAGCGCTGCTAATACGTAGTTGATAATCTTAGAGTTTTCTAATTTTTCAGCTGGAGTCATATCTTTCTTATCCATTGCTGGAATGACTGCATCGTCTTCTAATAAAGCTGGGTTAACTGTCTTAATCTTATCACCTTTTGGATGCATTAATGCAAGCAAGAATGGTAATGTTAATACAAGAATCGCAACAATAATTAAGTTATAGCTTGAGAAAATAGTTTCGCTTGTTGGAATTGCAGAAGTCACAATACCACCAGTTTGTGTCACTAAGTTAGCTGCACCTGTAGCAAGTGTTAATGGAATTGATCCTGATAAACCAGCATGCCAAATTAAGAAACCAGAATAAGCAGCTGCAATTAATAAAGGATAGTCAACACCTTTAACACGTTTAGCAACTTCTTTAGCGAAGATCGCACCGATAACTAGACCAAAGCCCCAGTTAACGAAAGAAGCTAATAAACCAACAACTGATACAATCATCACTGCTTGAATCTTGTTCTTAGGAAGTGATGCTAGCTTGCCTAAACCTTTTTTGAATAAAGGTGCAGTCGCTAAAATAGTACCTGTCACAAGAATCATTGCCATTTGCATTGAGAATGCTAATAATGTCCAGAACCCACCATACCATGCTGAGACGATGTCAAGTGGTGTAGACTTGGTTACGATCATTGAAACGAGGAATACGAAGAACGTTAAAATAATCGCAAAAATGTATGGATCCGGTAAAAATCTTTCAACGAGTTTTACTGATCCAGCCGTAAGCTTGTCAAACAGTTTTTTCATTTTTTTTCTCCCTTTTTAAATTTCAATTTCTTTTAAGTTTTCACTGATAATCAGTGTAGCTTCTGTTGCTTGTTGTACTTCTTCAATGGTTACGCCTGGTGCTATTTCCTTTAAGACGATACCTTCAGGAGTGATTTCCATCACACCAAGTTCAGTAACAATCATGTTCACTTCTTTGACTGCTGTAAAAGGAAGTGTACATTTTTTTAAAATCTTATGTTCGCCATTTGATGTATGTTGCATCGCAACAATCACTTTTTTAGCTCCAACAAGTAAATCCATCGCTCCACCCATACCAGGAACCATTTTGCCTGGGATGATCCAGTTTGCGATATTTCCTTCTTCATCCACTTGAAGTGATCCTAAGACCGTTGCATCCACATGGCCACCACGAATGATTCCAAAGGATGTTGCACTATCAAAGAAGACACCACCTGTGGTCATCGTTACTGGTTTACCACCTGCATTCGTTAAATCCCAATCTTCATTTTCTTTAGAAGGTGCAGCTGCTAAACCTAACATCCCATTTTCGGATTGAAATGTGATATCAATCGAAGGATCAACGTAATTAGCAACCATAGTAGGTAGACCAATACCTAAGTTAACTACATCACCATCTTTTAATTCTTTTGCGACACGTCTCGCGATCAGTTCTTTTGCGTTCATTTGGAAACCTCCACGATATAATCAACAAAAATGTGTGGTGTAATAATATGATCTGGATCGAGTTCACCAATTTCTACAACTTTTCTTGCTTGAACAACGACGCATTCTGCTGCAGTTGCCATGAGTGGGTTAAAGTTACGAATCGTTTTATTGTAAACGATATTCCCTTTCTTATCCACAACATGACCAAGTAAGAATGCAAAATCAGCCTTGAGGGGGTTTTCTAAGATGTATTTTCTTCCATCAACTTCAATAATTTCTTTTCCATCTTGAACAATTGTTCCGATGCCTGTCGGTGTTAAAATGCCACCTAAACCTGCACCTGCACTACGAATTCTTTCTGCTAAAGTCCCTTGAGGTATGAGTTCAACTTCCATTTCACCTGAAGTCATCTTTTGACCTGCAATGGGATTTAACCCAATATGTGAAGCAATCAACTTCTTCACTTTGCCTGCATCAATAAGTTTACCTACACCAACACCAGGAAGCCCAGCATCATTACAAATAATGGTTAAGTCTTTAACATCTGTTTTTAGCATTTCATCAATGATGCCTTCTGCAGTACCGATGTTCATAAATCCACCAACCATAATGCTTGCTCCATTTGGTATTTTAGCGACAAACTCTGCTATCGAAATGATTTTTTTCTTCATCCAAACCTTCCTTTCTTTTTTTTATACATGTAAGCACTTACTTACATTCTAACAAAATCATTTCACACTTACAAGCGTTTTCAGAAAAAATTAAGGAAAAAAAAAGAACTGCTTTCGCAGTCCTAATTTTGACAGTATAAACGTATGATATCTCTGACGAACCTGTTGATTAATTCTCTGTGATCTGCATCACTATAAATCGTTGGTGCGTGGACCTTTAAGGTGAAGATTCCCATGATCATCGAAACAATGGAGGTTGCGACTAAGTAGGGATCTCCAAAGAATTTTTTTTCCTCAACTTTTTTGATGAAATATTCTTTCATAAATCTCGTGTAGTCAATCGAGTTTGTAAACTTCAATCCTTCTTCATCAATTTCTCTAATTTGAATCAAATACATTTTAATGTTGTTTTGCAAAAACATGTAGTAGACATCAGCAAAGATTTGAATATCCTTTTTAACGTCTCCTGTAATTTCATGTGAAATCTTTTCAACAATGTTTCCTTCAAAAGCAAAGTATCTAATTACCGCTTGTAATAAATTACTCTTTGATTTATATACGCGGAAAAGCGTTAGTTCGTTTACTCCAGCGACTTCTGCGATTTTTCGTGTTGATACACCAGAGTAACCAAACTCAGAAAACAATTTTGTTGCTGCTAATAATATTTTCTTTTCTGTTGCTTTCATGATAATCTCCCCGTGAATCATATTCAATGATGCTTTTATAAACATCGTATCATAAGTAACTCTATTATAACATGTTTACGCTTGTCTAAACTAGAGGATAATATGATTCTTTCTTTAGTAAGGCTCTTTTCTTTAGAGAAAAAACCTTGAAAATAATACATCAAGGTCTTGTTTTCTTATTATGTCTTTTCGATTTTCTGTAGAAAACCATGTTTATCGAGATACATCTTTTCATCAGCAGACTTAATCAATGCTTTTTGATCCATGTCAGATTGATACGTTGATGATCCTAATGACAATCCAAAATGATAGGGTGTTTCTTTTTCAAATTGGGCTACTTCTTTTTGAAGAAGTTCTTTCTTTTCCAAGAAAAATTGCTCGTCTTGATTTTCATATAAACAAGCAAACTCATCGCCACCAATGCGATAACACATCCCTTGATCACCAAAAATTGAACTGATCATATCGAAAGCTTTTTTAATCGCATGATCACCTTCAACATGCCCGTAGGCATCATTAATTTTCTTAAGCTCATCTAAGTCAAACATAATCAATCTTAACTTCATTTGACGTTCATGATCACCTAAAATCATTTCTAAATCACGCTCAAATGCCAACCTATTTTTTCCCTGAGTGACGTGGTCAATATAAGCAAGCTTTTCATAAAACTCTTTTTCATAGCTCAACTTCAAACGACCAATGAGGTATCTCGCATAACTGATCATTAAAAAGACCATGATCACCATTAAACCAAATGACAAATATAATGAGGTATGTTGATAATCACCCGATGCAAAGTTGATGATTTCAACCATCGCAAGAAACACCAATGCGAGAAATGCTTTTATAAATCTGAAAGCCTTTTCATTGTGATCTCTTTTGACCTCAATAAAAAGCATTGTGGTTGTTGTTAAAATGCCAATAATCAGTAAGACATGTGTGATAATCACCGATTCAAAATAATCCATTACGCCTGTAATCTGCATGAGGATAATGAAGAAAAAATCAATGACGAAAGCATATAAAAGAATGTTTAATAATTTCTTTCTTTGATTTAAAATATACTCTTTGAGATAACGAATAAAAGGTATCGGGAAAAGTGGGAGAGCTAAATAAGCAAGACTGCCTAAAAGCAATTCACTTCCTGTAAAAAATTGAAGCATCCTTGATTCTGCAATCATCCATAAACTGAGTAAAACAGCAAATAAACCTGCATAGGCAAATCCACGATCTTGTTTTTGTGCAAAAAAGAAATGTGATACCATGACCGTAATTCCGATCACTAAGACGAGGAGTCCCATCAATAATCTGATGCCATAAGTTTTAAATAAATACTGATAATGCATCGCGTGTGTTCCATAAAAGACTTCATTGATTTGACCTGACATCTCTTGATACGGGGATGTCAATTCAACCCTTAATGTTTGTCCGTCGATATGTCTTGGTAACGTTAGAAAATGCCACATGGACGCATAGGGTTCAAGGATTGAACTACCAAATGATTTTTCATAGAGAAGTTCATCTTCCAAATAGATCTTAATATTTTGCAAAGAGGTTCTCAACATAAGGACTTGAGGTTCGTGAAACGATGCATCCAATACACGTTCGATTTCTATGGTTTCACCTTTTAAAGCATTAACTTTTCTGGGAAGAGTTATTTCTTCATCTTCAAATATCCAACCCGTTGATAAGTGATTCGTTTCTGGTATCCTAATTTTTGAG